>JBMSSY010000012.1:0-18323 GCA_049424605.1 Candidatus Methylopumilus sp. | reverse complement strand
ACGGCGCACAAATTATTGATATCAACATGGATGAAGGCATGTTAGATGCCATCAAAGCCATGTCGCACTTCTTGAATTTGGTGGCTTCTGAGCCTGATATTGCCCGCGTGCCGATTATGATTGACTCATCCAAATGGGATGTCATCGAAGCTGGGCTTAAATGCGTGCAAGGCAAAGCCATTGTTAACTCGATTTCGATGAAAGAGGGTGAAGCCGAGTTTATACGCCAAGCCAAACTATGTATGCGTTATGGCGCTGCCGTTATCGTGATGGCCTTTGATGAAAAAGGCCAAGCAGATACTTTTGAACGCAAAATCGAAATTTGTAAACGCGCTTATGATTTGCTGGTTGAAAAAGTCGGCTTCGCTGCGGAAGACATTATTTTTGACCCCAATATTTTCGCCATTGCCACAGGCATTGAAGAACACAATAACTACGCCGTTGATTTTATTAACGCAACGCGCTGGATTAAAGAAAATCTACCGCACGCCAAAATCTCTGGCGGCGTTTCTAACGTGAGCTTTAGCTTCCGTGGCAATGAGCCAGCGCGCGAGGCGATTCATACGGTATTCCTCTACCATGCGATTAAAGCGGGCATGACGATGGGTATCGTCAACGCGGGGATGGTCGGCATTTATGACGACTTACCCGAAGCCTTGCGTGAATGTGTAGAAGACGTGGTGCTTAATCGCAGTCCAGACGCCACAGAGCGCATGATTGAAATGGCGGGCACACTCACCGCTGGTGGCAAAAAAGAAGCCGCTACGCTTGAGTGGCGCGGCAGCATTGAAAACCCCATCAGCGTTCAAAAGCGTCTTGCTCATGCGCTGGTTCATGGCATTACTGAATTTATTAATGAAGACACCGAAGAAGCACGCCTTGAAGCCTTAAAAAATGGCGGCAGACCTATCCATGTGATTGAAGGCCCGCTGATGGATGGCATGAATATCGTGGGTGATTTGTTCGGTCAAGGCAAAATGTTCCTACCGCAAGTGGTGAAATCAGCGCGGGTAATGAAACAAGCGGTTGCCCACCTGATTCCTTTTATTGAAGAAGAAAAACTTCTAGAAGAAAAACGCACAGGAGTTGCGGCAAAACCTAAAGGAAAAATGGTCATCGCCACGGTAAAAGGTGACGTCCATGATATCGGCAAAAACATTGTTTCCGTGGTGTTGCAATGCAATAACTTTGAAGTAGTGAATATGGGCGTGATGGTGCCGTGCTCAGAAATCTTAGCCTTAGCTAAGGCTGAAAATGCAGACATCATCGGCTTATCAGGTTTGATTACCCCATCGCTTGAAGAAATGGCTCACGTTGCCCGCGAGATGCAGCGCGACCCGTATTTCCGTGGGCTAAAAACCCCACTATTGATTGGTGGAGCCACGACTTCACGCGCGCATACCGCAGTCAAAATCGCCCCACATTACGATGGCCCCGTGGTATATGTGCCAGACGCATCGCGCTCTGTTGCAGTGATGCAGTCCTTAGTCACGCCTGAACAGCGCGATGCTTATGTGACTGAGTTAAATGCGGACTACGAACGCGCTCGTCATCAACACGCTAACAAAAAAGGCGTGCCTATGCTTTCTATTGAAGATGCGCGTAAGAACAAAGCCAAACTTAGCTTCACTGGCAAAAATGCGCCAGTAAGGCCTAAGTTTATTGGTCGCCGTGTCTTAGAAAATATTGATTTAGCCACCATTGCGCAATACATAGATTGGGGTCCTTTTTTCCAAACTTGGGATTTGGCAGGGGCTTATCCTGCCATTCTTAAAGACCCTGTGGTGGGTGAAACCGCCACCAAGCTATTGGCAGACGGCCAAGCGCTGCTCAAAAAAATCATTGAAGGTCGCTGGCTCACCGCCAACGGCGTGGTCACGCTGTTGCCAGCCAATAGCGTGAATGATGATGACATTGAAATTTATACCGATGAAGACCGTAAAACCATCGCCTTTACTTATTACGGTATGCGCCAGCAATCAGAAAAACCTGTGATAGATGGCGTACCACGGCCTAATCAATGTCTAGCTGATTTTATTGCGCCAAAAAGCACTGGCATTGCCGATTACATTGGTATGTTTGCGGTCACCGCTGGCTTGGGAATTGAAAAGCATCTCAAACGCTTTGAAGATGCTCATGACGACTTTAATAGCATTATGCTCAAATCCTTAGCCGATAGGTTGGCTGAAGCCTTTGCCGAATATTTACATGAGCGTGTGCGTACTGATTTATGGGGTTACGCAAGCCAAGAAGACTTAAGCAAGCAAGCGCTGATTACTGAAGAGTATCAAGGTATTCGTCCCGCTCCAGGCTATCCAGCTTGCCCAGACCACACCGTTAAAGCGGATATGTTCAGGGTGATGCAAGCGACAGAAATTGGCATGAGCCTCACTGAGGCTTACGCAATGAGCCCTGCCGCCGCAGTTTCAGGCTACTATTTCGCTCACCCTGAAGCAAAATACTTTAGCGTGGATAAAATCGGTGATGATCAATTAACCGAGTTGGCGAATAGGCGCGGCATGAGCAAAGAAGAGTTAGCGCGCTGGTTAGCGCCTAATTTGGCTTAATCCAACTTGGTTTCAATGAATCAAAAAAATTAGAAGGCCCTCAATGCATATTCATATTCTCGGTATTTGCGGCACCTTTATGGGTGGAATTGCCGTGTTGGCAAAAGATGCTGGTCATACCGTGACAGGCTGTGATGCTAATGTTTATCCACCGATGAGCACACAACTTGAGGCTCAAGGCATCAAACTAATTGAGGGATTTGACCCTAGCCAAACGGCCTTAAATCCAGATATTTACGTGATCGGCAATGTAGTATCGCGCGGCAATCCGCTGATGGAAGAAATTCTTAACAAAGGTTTGCCTTATATTTCAGGCCCGCAATGGCTCGCTGAAAATATTCTGCACCCTCAAGGCGAACCCAGCAAATGGGTGTTAGCGGTAGCTGGCACGCATGGCAAAACAACTACCGCATCTATGCTAGCTTGGATTTTAGAGCATGCGGGCTTAGCCCCTGGCTTTTTGATTGGCGGCGTTCCTCAAAACTTTTCTGTTTCCGCGCGGTTGCCGCAAACACCTAGACAAGACAGTCAAAGCAAATCACCATTTTTTGTGATTGAAGCCGACGAATACGACACGGCTTTCTTTGATAAGCGCTCAAAATTTGTGCATTACGGCCCACGAACAGCGGTCTTAAATAACCTTGAGTTTGATCATGCAGATATTTTTGCTGACCTACATGCCATTGAAACGCAATTTCATCACTTAGTCAGAACAGTGCCGCAACAAGGCTTGATAGTTGCCAATGGCAAAGAGCAAAGTTTACAGCGCGTTATTGAGCGTGGTTGCTGGACGCCAGTAGAACATTTTGGATCCTCTGACGGCTGGCAAGGTGGCGAAGCAGACCCTGATGGTCGCTTTGATGTGCGCTTAAACGGCAATCTTGTTGGTCGGGTGGAATGGGCATTACTCGGTGAACATAATCGCATGAATGCACTAGCCGCATTGGCCGCCGCCCGCCATGTCGGTGTTGCGGTAGAAGTCGGCATTGCCGCACTCGGCCTGTTCCAAAACGTAAAACGGCGCATGGAATTACGTGGGGTTGAACAAGGCGTTAGCGTATATGACGATTTCGCGCATCACCCAACAGCCATTGCAACCACCGTGGCTGGGCTACGCGCCAAAGTGGGTTCAGCACGAATTTTGGCGGTACTGGAGCCGCGCTCCAACACTATGACACTCGGCGTGATGAAGCAAGCCGTACCCGCCAGCCTACTCGATGCCGATTTGGTATTTTGCTATGGGGCGAATTTGGGCTGGGATGCAAATGAAGCCTTACAACCCATGGGTCAAAAAGCCCAAGTGTTTGAGCAAATGGACGCGCTGATTGCAGCCATTGTTGCCCAAGCAAAAAATGGCGATCAAATCTTGGTCATGAGCAATGGCGGCTTTGGCGGCATTCACCAAAAACTACTCACCCAACTCGCCGCAGCCAAGTCTGCTTAAACCATTGCCCTCCAGTATGTCCTTAGCATCACTTAAAAAGCTGGATATTTTTACCTTAGCTTTATTAGGCTCTGCTTTGATACATCTTTTGGTCATTGCCTTGGTTAAATTCCAGCCGCCTACACTTAAGTTTTTGAAAGAACAAGCCGCCACCTTGGAGGTGGTACTGGTCAACAGCAAATCCGCAAAAAAACCCAAGAAAGCCGATGCACTGGCACAAGCTAATTTAGATGGCGGCGGCAACACCTCAGAAAACCGACAGCTTAAATCTGCACTGCCTTGGCAAAAACATGAATCCTCAGATGTCACGCTAGAACGGCATCCCCAAACGCTAGAAAAAAACTTGGCGCAAGCCGAAGCTGAAGCAAGTCGCAAAGCCGAACGGCTTGCTGAGCTGGATAAACAAGCACAGGAGTTGATGAGCCAAATTAAAGCCAGTCACTCGATAGAGACCAACCCCACACAAAAATCGCAGCCCACCAACCCTGCAAATGGCGAGCAAAATTCGAGTTCAAAGTCGCTCAACAGTACAGACTTATTAAACACCAGCTTAGAAATGGCTAGGCTAGAAGCGCAAATCAATAAGCAACAAGACGACTATCAAAAACGTCCAAAGCGTAAATCAATTGGTGCGCGTGCCCAAGAATATAAGTTTGCGACTTACGTTGAATCATGGCGCCAAAAAGTGGAACGAATCGGCAACTTAAATTATCCTGAAGCCGCTAAGAGCCAAAAAATTTATGGTCAATTGCAACTGACCGTCTATATCAAATCTAACGGCGATATTGAAAAAGTAGAAATTAGACGAAGCTCAGGTTATCCAATATTAGATAATGCCGCCAAACATATTGTAGAAATGGCTTCCCCTTATGCCGCTTTTCCAGAGGATTTACGTAAAGAAGTGGACATCATAGATATCACCAGGACTTGGATCTTCACTAAAGAAGATAGCTTGGCAACAAAAATTGCCGAATAATCGAATTGGAATTGAGATGAACACACATTACCAACATCACGTTTTTTTCTGTTTGAATAAGCGCGAAGATGGCGCTAATTGCTGCACAGACCACCACGCAGAAGCCGCGTTTGAACATATGAAAACGCAAGTAAAAAAGCTGCACTTAAATGGCAAAGGCAAAACCAGAGTTAACCGTGCTGGCTGTTTGGATAGGTGCGGCGAGGGGCCTTTGTTGGTGATTTATCCTGAAGCAGTTTGGTATACCTTTGTGGATTTAGAAGATATTGATGAAATCATCAGTAGCCATCTACAACAAGGCAAAATCGTCACCCGCCTGCAAGTCGTTTAATCGTGCAAAGCTAGTGCTAATGCGGCTTTAAGGCTATCAAATAAGCCATCTACCTTAGGCTTTTTGCTTGAACGTAACTCAGCGCTCCAGATGGTTTCTGGGAAATGTGCATCGTTTTCAAATCGCGGAATTACATGCCAATGAATATGCGGCGTTTTATTACCAAGGCTGGCCAAGTTGATTTTACTTGGCTGCAAAATATCGCGTAACACTTGCTCTACTGCGAAGGTAATTTGCATCAAGTGGATGCGCTCTGCCTCTGTTAAATCAGTCATTTCTTTAACATGCCGATTCAAAATCACACGGCAAAAACCAACATAATTCGCATCATCCACCAACACAATACGGCACAACGCATTTTGCCAAAGTAGCTCACCGCCGATGGTCTGACAAAACACACAGTCATGATTAATCATAGTTTAACCAATTGCCCTGTGGCGGCAGATTGTAGGGTGGCGACGATGGTTTTACAGTTCATTTTTGCATCAGAAAAAATCATTAAAGTCGGCTTATCATTCAACACACAATCAGAAAAATGTTCGACTTCTAACACAAAGTGATTAGCCGCTGGATAAGTCACCTCGCCTTGATGACCGCTTTCACTCCACCAGCTAATCACAGGCACATCGTGAGTCCCAGGTAGTTGCCAAACTGTGTGGCATTTAATACCGCCTTTGGTGCCTACAATCGTGTACTCAGACTGGCGACTACACTCAAAGCTGGTATCAAAATGGCCGCGCTTACCGTCACCAAAATCAATCACACCGCTGGTAGAAATATCCGCCCCAGTTTTGGCGTATTTTGCCATCGCCGTCACGCTAACAGGCGGGGTTTCAAAGCAATGTCGCAAAGTATGAATCGCATAAGGGCCAATATCCCACATCGCCCCGCCGCCATTTGCCGTATCTTTTTCTAATCGATACATGCGGGCTTCACGCATCATGAATGAATAACTCGCCTTAGCAAACATCACTTCGCCAATTAAACCCGATTGCACAATTTCTTTAACACGCTGATGTTGCGGATGAAAGCGATACATAAATCCTTCCATCACCTTAACCTTGTGCTGCAAAGCCGCCGCCTCAATGGCTTCAACATCGGCAAGCTTAATCGCCATCGGCTTTTCAACGAGGACATGCTTACCTGCACTAATGGCTTTTAACGCCCATTCCGCATGCTCATGGTTAGCCAGTGGAATATACACGGCCTGCACATCACCATCGTTAAGCAAAGCCTCAAGCGTATCGTAGGTTTTAACCCCACTCACTTGAGGCGCATATTTTGCCAGCGTTGCCGCCGCCGCACCCTCACGACGACTTGCAATTGCCACAAGCTCCGCGTTGTTTGCCTCAACAATAGCGGGCAACAAACGCTCATTGACCCGCGCCGCACCTAAAATTCCCCAACGTAATTTGCTCATCGCAAGCTCCTTCATTTAAACACCTGCCGCATGTGCTTGCGTGTCTGCATGGTAAGAGCTACGCACCATGGGGCCGCAAGCCGCTTGGGTAAAGCCCATCGCTAAAGCTTGTTGTTCAAACTCAGCGAATCGTGCTGGTGTCACAAAACGTTCAACTGGTAAGTGATGCTGACTAGGCTGTAAATATTGTCCCAAGGTGAGCATTGTTACGCCATGATCACGCAAGTCTTGCATCACCGCTAAAATTTCTTCATCCGTTTCGCCCAAGCCTAACATTAAGCCTGATTTAGTGGGCACTTGTGGATGAAGTTCCGCAAAAACTTTTAGCAGATTTAATGAGTTTTGATAGTCGGCACCTGGACGGGCTTGTTTATAGAGGCGAGGCACCGTTTCTAAATTGTGATTCATCACATCTGGCGGTGCAATTTTAAGAATGGCGACCGCGGTTTCTAGGCGACCACGAAAATCAGGTACCAACACTTCAATTTTAATTGCTGGCGTCTGCTCACGTACAGCTTGAATACAATCAACGAAATGCTGTGCGCCGCCGTCCATCAGGGCATCTCGGTCAACGCTGGTGATAACAACATAGCGTAATTGCATTTGGGCAATGGTACGAGCCAGATTGCTGGGTTCATTGGCATCAGGAGGCAATGGTTTGCCGTGTGATACATCACAAAAGGGGCAGCGGCGTGTGCAAATATCCCCCAAAATCATAAAGGTCGCTGTGCCGCCACTAAAGCATTCTCCGATATTAGGGCAGGAAGCTTCTTCACAAACGGTATGCAGTTTGTTGTCACGTAAGACTTGTTTGATTTCTTGAAAACGCGCGCTATCTGGCACTTTCATGCGTATCCATTCTGGCTTGCGCATGGGTGCTTGCGGCACGATTTTAATAGGAATACGTGCGGTTTTTTGCTCGCTAGTTTCTTTGACGCCAGCGACTTTGCTTGGACGTTTTACTGCCATAGATTTATTTGCTTGTTCGGTCATATCGAGATTGAATAGTTTAATTCTTTAGTCAGGTATTTTAGCAGTTTTGTCGCCGCTTCTGTTTGGCTTAAATTTACCCCTAAATCCTTGAGTTGGGTGACTTCCAAGCCACGATAACCACATGGGTCTATGGCTTTAAACGGCGATAAGTCCATATCCACATTGAGCGATATGCCGTGATAACAACATTCTTTTTTAAGCCGCAAACCAAGCGATGCGATTTTTTTATCTTGCACATAAACACCAGGCGCATCGGCTCTCGCAATCCCGGCAATATCGAACTCGGCAAGCAAAGCCAGCACGGCGTTTTCCATAGCGGTTACTAACTGGCGCACGTTAAGGCCTTGTCGTTTTAAATCAATCAGGACATAAATAATGCTTTGCCCAGGGCCGTGATAGGTGATTTTGCCGCCTCTGTCGGTGTTCAGCACAGGAATATCATCACGCGATGGCATGCGCACATCTTTACGATTTAGGCCTAAGGTATAAACAGGGGCATGTTCGGTGAGCCAGAACTGGTCTGGCGTTTCGGTATGACGGCTAGAAGTAAAGTCTTGCATCGCGCGCCAAGTGGTTGCAAACTCGGTGCGCCCTAAATAACGAATAACTGGGGTCTGACTCAATGCTGCCGACTCAAATTAAAGCACGTACTTAACAAGCGGGTGCTCTGAAAGCGCACGGTAAATGTTATCGAGTTGTGGTTTTGAGGTGACATAGACACTACAAGTCAGACTAATAAAGCGCCCACCGCTACTGGCGCGCATATCCACTTTGCTTGTGTCAAAGTTGGGCTCATGCACTTGAATTACTTGCACCATGGTGTTGGTAAAATGATCGTTGGTTTCGCCCATGACTTTAATTAAAAAATCACAGGGAAACTCCATCAAGGTTTCTTCTGTTTTACTATCTACTTGTTTTTGGTCTGCCATCAGTTTCACTCGCTATTCGGGTTTACGCAAACAGCAACATAAAACTATCCCAAAGTCGGCCAAAAATACCCGCGACTTTGACTTCTTGTGCGGCTACTAATGTTTGCTCATCAACCACTTTGCCATCGATAATAAATTGTATGCTGCCTATGACTTGACCTTTGACCACTGGAGCAATCAAAGGTTGCTTGCTAACCACTTTGGCTGTTGCATGGGCATAGTCGCCTTTGGGCAAGGTTACATAAAGGTCGTGAAAAACCGTGGCGGCAAGCTTGCTCTCGCTTCCTTTCCAAACTTTTTGCGTTGCAATAGTTGTGCCCGCTTTGTAGACCAAATGTGAGTCAAAAAACTGGTAACCATAATTTAATAGCTTTTGGCTTTCGGTAGCGCGGGCATTATCGTTAGCGGCGCCAAGCACAACAGAAATCAAACGATGCTCACCACGCTTTGCAGAAGAAATTAAACAAAAACCAGCTGAATCGGTATGGCCTGTTTTCATACCATCTACGTATGGATCTAGCCAGAGCAAACGATTGCGATTTGGTTGCGTGATTTTGTTGTAGGTATATTCTTTGACTGAATACAGACGTTTATATTGCTCAGGAAAATCTTGAATTAAAGCCGTTGCCAGCAATGAAAGATCATAAGCAGTTGTGTAATGCTCCGCATCTGGCAAGCCTGTAGCATTCACAAAATGCGTATTCTTCATGCCTAAGCGCGCGGCCTCTTTGTTCATTTGTACGGCAAAAGCATCTTCGGTGCCAGCAATGCCCTCTGCTAATGCAATAGAAGCATCGTTGCCTGATTGAATAATCATGCCATGCAGAAGCTGGTCCACTGTCACCGTCATGGTGGTATCAACGAACATTTTAGAGCCTTCAATATGCCAAGCCTTTTCAGAAATAGGCAGGGTTTGCTCTAATTTTATACGCCCGTTTTTAAGGGCTTTAAATGACAGATAAGCTGTCATCAGTTTGGTTAGCGAAGCTGGCTCTACTCGACTTTGACTCTGTTGCTCAGCAAGCACGCGATTGCTATTAAAGTCTTTTAGCAAATAAGCTTTAACCGCCAAATCGGGTGGTGCGGGCGCAACTTCAGCATAAGCGCTACCAATCAACAAACTGAACATCAATACAAAAAACGAGGTGAAATAGGTCATGGGTTCTTTATTAAATTTAAGGTTGATCGATAATGTAGGTGTTCATACCCAAGGCTTTTTTGACTTTGGCAGCCGCTAGTTCTGCTTGCGTACGATTGGCATAAGGCCCAATGCGGACGCGGTAAAGGCCCTGATTGTACCAGCTATTTACTGGGGCATTTTCAACTAAATTTTGCTCTAAAATTTTCTTAGATAAGATGCCCGCATTGTCTGCCGACTTAAAAGCGCCCACTTGTACAAAGCTACCCGAGGCAGGCGCAAGATTGACTTGCGCTTGGCTGGACGCTGGCTCAGCGCTATTTTCAAGCACAGTAGGGGCGGGGGCTTGCGCCGTTTTTAGTGGCTCAACCACCACCGATGACGGTTCCACTGGCGGTGCAATCTTTTGTGCTGTAGCCGACGACTGCGCTTGCCCATATTTTCTTGCATCTATCGCTTCTACTTCAACCAACCCGCTACCTTTGCCTGCCAAACCAAGCTTATAAGAAGCGGCGTATGACAAATCAATCAATCGATCACTATGAAAAGGCCCTCTATCATTGATACGCACAATCACTGATTTTTGATTTTCTGGATTAGTCACCCGCACATAGCTGGGGATTGGCAAGATGGTATGCGCACCTGTCATGCCATACATATCGTAAACTTCGCCTGCTGAAGTTTTTTGTCCGTGATATCGCTTGCCGTACCAAGACGCTATACCGCGTTTTTTATACGGCTGAAATTCGGTCATTGGCGTATAACTATTCCCCAGCGCAATATATGGCTTATTCGCACGATCAAGCAAAGGCTCAACCTTAGGCACAGCATCGGGAATCGCTTCAATATTGGCAGGTGGACTATCGCCCGGACCATCATCTAAATAATAACCGCCTGATTTTTTGGTTTTGGCCAATTCTGGCGATTTTGCTGCCCCGCCAGAACTGAATATAGGACTACCCGCGCAGGCAACCAGCAATAAACTGAGCAATAAAGGAATAAATATCTGCTTACATTTCATGATGTCGACATCAATGTTTTATGGGTATGAATACTCATCAAAATACCAAAACCCAATAATATCGTGACTAAAGACGTGCCACCATAGCTAACAAAAGGCAAAGGCACGCCCACCACTGGCAATACTCCACTGACCATGCCCATATTCACGAAAACATAAGTGAAGAAGGTGAGCGTAATACTGCCTGCTAATAAACGGGTAAAGGTATTTTGCGCTTGAGATGAAATCACCAGCCCACGGCCAATTAGCAACATAAATAGGAGCAGTAATAAAACATTTCCCAAGAAACCAAACTCCTCACCAAATACCGCAAAAATAAAATCTGTGGTGCGTTCAGGTAAAAAATCTAATTGCGATTGTGTGCCTTCCATCCATCCTTTACCAGCAAAGCCGCCCGAACCCAAAGCGATACTGGCTTGTATGGTATGGTAGCCAGCACCCAGCGGATCTTGGTAAGGGTCAAACAAAATCTCGATTCTTTTACGTTGATAATCATGTAATAAAGACCAAAATACTGGTGCCATTACCGTGATTGAGAGCGCGCCGCCAATTAAAATTTTCCAGCTTAAGCCTGCTAAAAATAAAACATAAAAACCAGCCGCTGCAACAATCAAGGCTGTGCCGAGATCTGGCTGTTTCATAATCAAGCCAACAGGTACCACCAGAAACAAAGCAGCAATCGCATAATCTACCCAACGTAAACTTTGTTCACGTTTAGAAAAATACCAAGCCAGCATCATGGGCACTGCAATTTTCATAATCTCAGAAGGCTGTATTCTCGCTAGGCCAAGATTAAGCCAGCGCCTTGCCCCGTGGCTAATCTCACCAAACAAGGCAACGCCCACTAGCATTAACAGACCCAGTACAAACAATGGAAGCGCAATACGCTCTAAATATTGAGGGGGGGTATTGGCAGCTAACCACATGATGATGAGCGCAGCAAAAATATTAAGCAGCTGCGAAAGCACCCGCTCAAAGCTCCCGCCTGATGCGCTATAAAGTACAAATAAACCGACAATAAAGCTAAAGAAAATACAGCCCATTAAAAATGGATCAATATGTTTTTTCAGTCGCTCAAGTAATTGACTAATCATGTGGCGCATCCTCAACGATAGCAGCTTGAAGCTTCTTGCTCTCAGCCTGACTTGGTATGCTTGGTTCTTTGCCTAACAAATAATAATCCATCACTTTGCGCGCAATCGGGCCCGCAGCCGAACCACCGTGCCCGCCATTTTCAACAATCACCGCTAGGGCAATTTTAGGGTCTTCGGCTGGCGCGTAGGCTATAAACAGCGCATGGTCGCGATGGCGCTCATCAATACTGCCTGCATTATATTTTGCCCCTTGTTTAATACCAACAACTTGCGCGGTACCTGTTTTTGCGGCGATGTTATAACTGCTTCCAGCGCCCACACTGGCGGCAGTGCCGCCTGGCTTAGTCACATCCACCATACCCGCCCTGACAAGCTCGATATTTTTAGGGTCTAGCGCTAAATCATCTAGCTTGGTCACGGGCATTGGATGTTGCTCACCGCCATTATGCTTTTGAATGCTACGCACCAAATGTGGTTGCATGGCAACACCATTGTTTGCCAATACCGCAGTCGCTTGGGCAAGTTGCATGGGCGTTACCAAGGTATAACCTTGTCCAATCCCAACAATCACGGTCTCGCCAGGGTACCATTTCTGTTTCCATCGGCGCCATTTCCACTCTGGCGTGGGTAATAAACCTTCAATTTCACCCACTATATCTACGCCTGTTTTTTTACCAAAACCAAAATGGCTGACAAACGAAGTTAATTGGTCTATCCCTAACTCCAAAGCCAATCCATAGAAAAATGTATCGCATGACACAGTAATGGCTTTTTGAATATCAACTTGACCATGCCCGCCCGGTTTCCAATCGCGATATTGATGTGCGCTACCCGCCAAGGTATAAAAACCTGGGTCGCTGATACTAAATGGCGGTAATCGTTTACTGTCCTGCAAACCCGCCATTGCCACAAAAGGTTTAAAAGTGGAGCCGGGCGGATAGATGCCGCGAATTGGACGATTAATGAGCGGCTTGTCTAAAGAATCGTTGAGCGTTTTCCAAGTGTCCGCATCAATACCATCGACAAAAAGATTGGGGTCAAATGTCGGCATACTGACATAACTCAAAATTTCGCCATTTTTAGGATTAATCGCCACCATGGCGCCACGATGATTCTCAAAAGCTTTTTCTGCAATATCTTGCATCTTAGAGTCTATTGATAACACCAAGTTATCGCCAGGGACAGGCGGCGTGCTGGATAACACGCGAACAGCTTGCCCGTCGGCATCAATTTCCACTTGCTGAAAGCCCGTGGTGCCGTGCAGTTCACGCTCGTAATATTGCTCAATACCGCCCTTGCCTATATGGTCAGAGCCTTTGTAATTGGAAAGGTCTGAGGACTTTTCTAAAGCGCGCACATCGGCCTCATTGATACGTCCAATATAGCCAATCATATGAACGCCAAGATTGCCTAAAGGATAATGTCTAAAAAGACGAGAGCGAATTTCCACGCCAGGGAATTGATAACGATTGGCGGCAAATTTAGCCGCCTCCACCTCGTTCAAGTGGGTTCTAATAGGCACGCTTTCAAAACCGTGGCCTTGGGCGCGTAATTTTTTAAAGCGCTTGCGGTCTTCTGCACTAACTTCAATAAGCTGGCTAATCTTATTAATCGTTTCTTCGACATTGCCAGCTCTTGATGGCGTCACTTCTAAGGTATAAACAAAAAAGTTATGCGCTAAAGTAACGCCATTTCTATCCAGAATCAGCCCGCGATTAGGCACAATAGGCACTAAAGAAACGCGATTATTTTCAGCAAGCGTTTGAAAGTAATCATATTTCAACAGTTGCAAATAAAAGAAACGCCCCAATAAGACCACAAAAGATATCAACACCAAGCCAGTAGCGACGCTCAATCTTGCACTGTATAGATACTGCTCTAATGAATGATTTTTAACTTCAAAACGCAAGCGCATAGAAACTATTGCTCACGTGTCGTGATGTTGAGAGAAAAGCGAGAATGAAGCACGATATACCACAACAAAATGCCTGTTACAGAAGGCAAAAAGTAGGTCCAACCAAAATACTCACTACCTGTAAACGACTTGAGTAAGAGCAAGATGATTTGATTAACAAACAACAACAGAAATATATAAGCCGATTGCTGCAATACGGTAAACAAGATAATACGGCGCTGATACGAAAGGGCTAAAAACGCCGTCAGCGCGTAAGCAAGGGCGTTTTGCCCGAACAAATCTCCACTGATTAAATCCATCAAAATGCCTGCTGTCCAAGCCACACCGATATTGCAAATATAAGGTGCGCGTAACAACCAAAACAATAAAACCAGCAACAAAAAGTCTGGTTTGATTTGTAATAACAAACCAGAAAACGGCAATAGTTGCAAAATCAACGCCGCAAAAAGGCTGAAATAAATACGGCGATGACTAAGGTTTTGCATCACGGCCTCTCAATGGTTTATCTTTTTTATTGGCGCCGTCTTTTGGCTCAGCAATCAATAATCGCTGAATTTCTTCAGCGCTTAAATTGCTATTGTTGCTAGACAAAATCAGCACTTGCCTATGGTTTTGAATGCCTGCAAGTGGCGTGGCAACAATTTGGGCAAATGGTGAGTTCACATTGGTTTTAACACTGGCGACAACCGCAACTGCCAGCCCTGTCGGATAAATGCCATCAATACCTGAAGTGACTAATTTATCGCCTTTTTTAATATCTACATTGGCAGGCAAATAAGGCAAAATCACGCTGTCGTCACGGCCATGACCAAAAGAAATGGCGCGCAAAGCATTGCGCTCGACTTGAATAGGGATAGAAAGCTCTTTGTCGGTCAATAAGGTCACTTCACTACTATAAAGAAAAACGCGGGTCACTTGCCCAATAACGCCAGCGCCATCAACCACGGCCTGACCAGCTAGGACATGATTGGTCGCGCCCATATTTACAATCACTTTATGTGTGAATGGATCGCGGCCTGTGTACATAATTTCGGCCAAACGTCCCGGCTGACTGCTACGCGTTGAAGCGTCCATCAAAGTACGTAAATGTGCATTTTCATTTTCAAGCGCAGTCAAAGTCTGTAACTGAACGCTCTGAAACAAGACCTGCTTCTTTAATTGCTCAACGTTATGGCGCAAGGATTGTTGCGAGACGAAATAATCACCGATGTTGTTATAGAGCCTCATAGGACTACTAGCAATCAACTGCAAAGGCTGTAGCGCCATCATCATGCTTTGTCTGACCGAAATGAGATAGCTAAACTTGGAGTCTGATGCCATCAGCACCAGCGAAAGCGTAGAAAAAAGGATAAGCCGCACAAACGGGCTAGGACCATGTATAAAAAAACGAGGGGTTTGTTGTTGATCCATTAGGCGCTATGCTTAATAACCCAAATCAAAAAAGGGAAAATAAAAAACCATGCAATAAAATAATGAAGGCTGCCCAACGCAGCCTTCATAAAATCAAATGCAATTACTCATATGCAAAAATATCACCCAAACGGTCAATTTCTTCCAGCGCTCGCCCGCATCCACGTGCAACGCAAGTCAATGGGTCTTCTGCAACCACCACAGGCAAACCTGTTTCTTCCATAATCAATCGATCTAGGTTATATAACAATGCACCGCCGCCTGTCAGTACCATGCCTTTTTCAGCGATATCTGCGCCTAGCTCTGGCGGTGTTTGCTCAAGCGCAGATTTAACCGCACCCACAATCGCATTCAATGGCTCAGTTAAGGCTTCTAAAATCTCATTGCTAGAAATCGTAAATTTGCGTGGTAAGCCTTCAGCTAAGTTACGGCCAGTCACTTCCATTTCTTTGACTTCGCTACCTGGGAATGCTGAACCAATTTGCTTTTTAATCAACTCGGCAGTTGGCTCAGAGATTTGCATGCCGTAGTTACGACGAATGTAATCAATAATCGCTTGGTCGAATTTATCACCGCCAACGCGCTCTGATTTGGCGTAAACAATACCGCCTAATGAAATCACGCCCACTTCGGTGGTACCACCGCCAATATCCACCACCATAGAACCTGTTGCCTCAGCCACAGGCATGTTGGCACCAATAGCCGCCGCCATAGGCTCTTCAATCAGATAAACGCGGCGAGCGCCTGCGCCTATCGCTGACTCACGAATCGCACGACGTTCCACTTGTGTGGAGCCGACAGGCACACAGATGATAATGCGTGGATTTGGCGAGAACAAACGTGACTCGTGAATACGTCGAATAAAATACTTGAGCATTTGCTCAGTAATAGTGAAGTCTGCAATCACCCCGTCTTTCATCGGGCGAATCGCGCTGATGTTAGCTGGAGAGCGACCAAGCATGCGCTTAGCTTCCGCGCCAACCGCTAGCAATGTCTTCTTACCAGCCGGGCCACCTTCTTGGCGAATCGCAACAACTGATGGCTCATCAAGGACCACACCTTTGCCACGCACATAAATCAGCGTATTTGCTGTACCCAAGTCAATGGCAATATCATTTGAAAAATAACTACTTAAAAAACCAAACATTGTCTTTATATCCTTAACGAGCCACTAAAATTTAGCAGCGGTATTATAACGAATACGCGCCACGGCTGAAGTTATGCATGAAATCAAGTTATAATACCTTATATCTAACAAAAATTTAAGATTTGAGAGTAGAAATGTCACTTAATAGTGCAGATATTAAACGTATCGCTCATTTAGCGCGCATTGAAGTAAGCGATATCGAAGCAGAAGCGACCTTAAGCAAACTCACTGGTATCCTTGGATTGATTGAGCAAATGCAAGCCGTCGATACGACTGGTATTGTTCCCATGTCACACTCACAAGATGTTACACAGCGTCTGCGTGATGATGTAGTCACTGAAACAAATCAACGCGAATTATTCCAATCTATCGCACCAGCGGTTGAAGATGGTTTATATCTTGTTCCTAAAGTTATCGAATAAAAACAAATGATTAATAACAGCCTAAAACAACTAGGAGCCATGCTCCGTAGCAAAGAAATCTCCAGTGTTGAATTGACGCAGGAATTTTTGAATCGCATTGACAGACTCAACCCTGAAATCAATGCATTTATCACCTTAGACAAAGATAAAACACTGGCCCAAGCAAAGCATGCAGATAGCATTCTGGCGTCTGGCAAAGGCAGCGCATTAACAGGCTTGCCTATTGGTCAAAAAGACATTTTTGTAGCAAAAGGTTGGCGTACCACCTGTGGCTCAAAAATGCTCGAAAGTTTTATCGGCCCTTATGATGCAGACATCATTGAACGCTTTGATGGCGTAGGTGCAGTCAACTTGGGTAAAACCAATATGGATGAATTTGCCATGGGCTCATCTAACGAGACCAGTTATTTTGGCAAGGTGCAAAACCCTTGGGACAGAAGTCGCGTGCCGGGTGGCAGTTCTGGCGGCAGTGCGGCAGCAGTAGCGGCACGCTTATGTGCGGCGGCAACAGGCACTGATACTGGCGGCTCTATTCGCCAGCCTGCTTCGCTATGCGGTCTTTCGGGTTTAAAACCAACTTATGGTTTGGCTTCACGTTTCGGCATGATTGCTTTTGCATCATCACTAGATCAATCAGGCCCAATGGCAAAATCATGTGAAGACATGGCACTGATGATGAACGTCATCACAGGGTTCGACAAACGTGACTCCACCAGTTTAAATCGCGAAAAAGAAGATTACACCCGCGACCTCAACAAACCACTTGCTGGTTTAAAAGTGGGGCTACCAAAAGAGTATTTTGCTGAGGGCTTGGGAGCTGATGTTGGCAAAGTGGTGCAAGAAGCCATTGCTGAATACAAAAAACTCGGTGCTGAAATCGTTGAAATTAGCTTGCCGAATACTCAGCTTTCTATCCCTGTTTACTATGTGCTTGCCCCTGCTGAGGCTTCAAGCAATTTATCTCGTTTTGATGGTGTACGTTATGGGCATCGCGCTAAAGAATATGGCGACTTGATGGACATGTATTGCAAAAGCCGTGCAGAAGGCTTTGGTGCAGAAGTGAAACGCCGCATCCTGATTGGCACTTATGTATTGAGCGCTGGCTATTACGATGCTTATTACCTAAAAGCCCAACAAATTCGCCGCTTGATTGCGCAAGATTTTGAAAACGCATTTAAACAATGTGACATTATCATGGGGCCAACTGCGCCATCTACCGCCTTTAAAGCGGGTGAAAAAGCAGACGATCCCGTTGCGATGTATCTACAAGATATTTACACCATCGCCGTCAACTTAGCTGGCTTGCCAGGCATGAGTATTCCTGCTGGTTTTGCGCCTAGCGAAGATGGCAAGCGCTTACCTGTTGGCTTGCAAATTATCGGCAATTACTTTGATGAAGCACGCATGCTAAACGCAGGCCACGCTTATCAACAAGTGACAGATTGGCACACACAAATGCCTGAGGGAATTGAATAATGGAATGGGAAGTCGTCATCGGGCTGGAAACACATACCCA
>JBMSSY010000011.1:0-18427 GCA_049424605.1 Candidatus Methylopumilus sp. | reverse complement strand
TGTCGCCCATCATCCAGAAGTTGTCGGATGCGTAGCGTGCGCCTTTGTTGTCGCCAATACGAATAATGCGTTCGGCTGGCACGCCTATTTCTTTGGCCCAAATATCGTAGGCTTCATCATCTTCGGCATAAACAGTGACGGTGAGTTTGTCTTTGGGGAGTTTGTAAACTTCGGTTAATAATTCCCAAGCGTATTGAATGGCATCGCGCTTAAAGTAATCACCAAAGCTGAAATTGCCTAACATTTCAAAGAATGTGTGATGGCGGGCGGTATAGCCTACATTTTCTAAGTCATTGTGTTTGCCGCCAGCACGCACGCATTTTTGGCTGGTGGTGGCGCGGGTGTAAGGACGTTTGTCAAAACCCAAAAACACATCTTTAAATTGATTCATGCCCGCATTGGTAAACAGCAGGGTAGGGTCGCCGTGAGGGACTAAAGAGCTAGAGGCAACGACTTGATGACCTTTGGAGGCAAAAAAGTCCAAAAACTGTTGTCGGATTTGTTTAACTGATACGGGTGTGCTCATGCTGTTAATTTTCTGCTGTTAATTTTCTGCTATTAGTTTGCATTAGTGACAACGTGACTAGATTTCTTCTTCTTGCGCGTTAATTACTTTTTTGATGATTTCAAAACCAAATCCACGGCTTTGTAAAAACCGTGCTTGTTTTGCCCATTCTTCCCTAGTGCTTGGCGGTGCGTCATATTTTTTACGCCACACCGCTTTTGCGTTGCTTAATTCGTCTATTTTGACATCTTGCACGGCTGCCGAGATTAATGCGTCTGCCACGCCTTTTTCTCTTAACTCATGTGCGATGCGCGCACTGCCAAATTTGGATTTGCGTGCGTGTAATATTTGTTCAGTAAATCGGCTGTCTGACACCCAATGACGTTGTTTGAAATCCGCCAAGATGGCTGGGATTTCTTCTGCATCTAGTTCATATTGTCTTGCTACGGTGTTTAACTTTTGCGCAAGCTCCGCCTCGCTGTATTCCCGCTTGGCGAGATAATCTAAGGCCTTTTGGCGCAGCGAAACTTGCGGCTTTTTGTTATCCAGTTCTTAATCCTCGTGCTTAATCTGCCGCGTCATCTGGGCTGACAGTTTTGACAATAGCATCTAGATTGCCTTTTGCATTAGCGCGTATTTTGGCATCAATTTCGTCAGCCACTTCGGGATGTTCTTTTAAGTATTCGCGTGAATTATCTTTGCCTTGGCCAATTTTTTCACCGTTGTAACTATACCAAGCGCCAGCTTTTTCAACGATTTTGAGGTCTGAGCCTAGCTCTAAGATTTCACCTTCGCGTGAAATACCTTCGCCGTACAAGATATCAAATTCTGCTTGTTTAAATGGTGGCGCGACTTTGTTCTTAACAATTTTCACGCGGGTTTCAGAGCCGATCACCTCATCGCCCTTTTTAATTGCGCCAGTACGGCGAATATCTAAGCGCACAGAGGCGTAGAATTTAAGTGCGTTACCGCCAGTCGTTGTTTCTGGGTTGCCAAACATTACGCCAATTTTCATACGGATTTGGTTAATGAAAATGACCATAGTATTAGTGCGCTTGATATTGCCTGTCAGCTTACGTAGCGCTTGGCTCATCAAGCGGGCTTGCAAGCCCATGTGTGAGTCGCCCATTTCGCCTTCGATTTCAGCTTTTGGAACGAGTGCTGCAACTGAGTCGACAACAACGATATCTACTGAGCCTGAACGCACTAGCATATCGGCAATTTCTAAAGCTTGTTCGCCAGTGTCTGGTTGCGAGATTAACAGCTCGCTAACATTCACCCCTAATTTTTGTGCGTATTGTGGATCTAGCGCGTGTTCAGCATCAATAAACGCTGCGGTGCCGCCTAGCTTTTGCATCTGTGCAATCACAGAAAGCGTGAGTGTTGTTTTACCTGAAGATTCTGGGCCGTAAATTTCAATGACGCGACCGCGTGGCAAGCCACCAATGCCAAGTGCAATATCAAGGCCTAATGAGCCAGTGGAAACTGATTGGATATCTTCGGCGACATCAGTGTCGCCCATACGCATGATGGAACCTTTGCCAAATTGTTTTTCAATTTGCGAAAGTGCTGCTGCCAGTGCTTTGCTTTTGTTGTCGTCCATGTCGTCCTCTGGTTTTATACCTTGATAAGTTTTGGCTTTTTCTATGCCGTAAAAGTGCTAAAAAAGTCTTCAAATCAATAATGTAATTATTCCACAAATTGGGCCTAAAAGTAAGGCTAAGCCAAGGACTAATTGCCATCCATGCTGTATTTTGAAGTGCTTTTTAACATTGCTTTTTTGATTTTAGCAAAGCATTGTACGAACGTACACTACTTATTGAAAATTAATATGACTGACTGAACTGATTAAGCCCTACTGATGAGCAACTTAAGCTCAGTGAGTAAGGCAATCGCTGATTGTTCGCGGATTTGTGCACGACTGCCTTGGAATAAATAGGTTTTGCACTTAGCGGGATAGCCTTGGCCAACCCAAGCAAAACATACAGTGCCAACAGGCTTTTCAGGGCTGCCACCCTCTGGCCCCGCGATGCCAGTGACGCTGGCGGCAATGGTGGCTCTGCCTTGATGCAAGGCCCCAAGCGCCATTTCCATCGCCACTTGTTCACTCACTGCGCCGTACTCGGCTAAGCTTGAGGCTGACACCTTGAGCAAATCTTGTTTGGCTTGATTGCTGTAGGTGACCAAGCCGCTGTCAAACCATGCCGAGCTACCAGCAGTATCGGTGATTAGCGCTGCTATCAGGCCGCCTGTACAAGATTCTGCTAAACAGAGCATTTGTTTGTTGGCAAGCAAGGCTGCGCCTGTTTGTGCGGATAGCGCTTTTAATTCAGGACTAAACATAGGATTAATTTTAGGCTAATAATGGCGTAAATAGCGGCGAGTAAGTCGTCAAACATCACTCCAAAACCGCCTTTGAGTTTGGCGTCACATTGACGAATTGGTATCGGCTTCCAAATATCAAATAGGCGAAACAATACAAAAGCCAAGCCCCACCACCATGGGCTGTATGGGGTAAATTCAAGCACCAGCATCATGGCGACGATTTCATCCCACACAATACTGCCATGGTCAGCAAGGCCTAAAGCATTGCCTGCTTGGGTGCAAATGGGAATGCCGACAACAAATAACAGCAGCAATACCATCATATGGCTTGATTCAGGCATCAAGCTAAGTAAGTAAAATAAAGGCAGCCCCACCAGCGTGCCCACCGTGCCTGGCGCTTTGGGAGAAAGGCCTGTGCCCAAGCCAAGCGCAATCAAGTGGCTGGGATGGCGAAGCAGGAACTGCAAATTGGGGGAGATTGCTTTAGTTGAAGTGGTCATAGCCTGTGCTTGTTAATTTAATCAGTTGCTGCTGTTCATCAAAAATATGGCACTTATTTTCTGCGGTGGTTACGCCTATGCACGAAAGTCTTAAATCAAGCTTTTTACCCAGCGCTAAAATCTCATCATGGGCGGATGCCCCAGCAGTAAAGCATAGCTCATAATCATCGCCGCCAGCTAAGCTTAGATTTTGCATGGTCGCTAGGTCTAAGCCAGTGCTAATGCTGACATGCGGTATTTGCTGCCAATATAAATGCGCGCCTAACTGTGAGCGCTCTAAAATATGCCCCAAATCTGCCAGCAAGCCATCTGAAATATCGATGGCGCTATGGGCTATATCGCGCAGTGCCAAACCCAAAGCCACTCTGGGCTGAGGTGCTTGTAAGGCGGCAATACAAATTTGTTTTTCGGCGCTAGATAAAGCTGTTTGCCCGAGTTTGTTTTGTAGTTGCGCAAGTCCTAATGCCGCTTGCCCCAGTATGCCAGATACCCAGATTTCATCACCAACTTTTGCGCCATCTCGACGTAGTGCTTTGCCTAGCGGAACTTCGCCCATTATTTGCACGCTGATATTGAGCGGGCCGCGGGTGGTGTCGCCGCCAATTAAACTCACGCCAAATGCATCGGCACAGGCAAAAAATCCAGTTGAGAATGCGGCCAACCAAGCTTGGTTTTGCTGAGGTAGGGCAATGGCTAAGGTTGCCCATTAGGGTTTGCGCCCATTGCCGCCATGTCGGAGATATTCACTGCCAGCGATTTCCAGCCCAGCTCAAAAGCTGGACAGTCAGGCAGAAAATGGGTGCCTGCCACTAGCATATCTGTCGAAATAACTAGTTGATGCCCTGCGCTGACCTGAACCAGCGCGCCATCGTCGCCCACGCCTAAATCGGCATTGGCACTTGGGCGGGTGAAATATTGTGCGATTAAATTAAATTCAGACATGCTTATTCAGGCTTAGCAGCAGATTTAGGTCTAAAAGCCTGAACGATGTCTGCTTGCGTTTCAATATAAGGCGCGCCAATTAAATCTAAGCAATAAGGCACCGCGGCAAAAATACCATGGACGGTTTGCTTGCCTGATGCGTCTTTCAAGCCTTCAAGCGTTTGTGCAATAGCTTTGGGCTGACCTGGTAGATTGATAATCAGACATTGTTTGCGGATCACGGCTACTTGCCGCGACAAAATAGCGGTTGGTACAAATTGCAAACTGATTTGCCGCATTTGTTCGCCAAAGCCGGGCATTTCTCGCTCGGCAATTGCTAGCGTGGCTTCTGGCGTGACATCGCGGATTGCAGGCCCAGTGCCGCCTGTGGTTAAAATCAAGCTACATCCCTCATCATCCACTAACTGTTTAAGTGTAAACTCGATTTCGGATTTTTCATCAGGGATAAGGCGAGTTTCGGCTTGCCATGGCGTAATCAGGGCTTTATCTAGCCATGCTTGCAAATGTGGCAAGCCAAGGTCTTGATACACGCCAGTTGCAGCGCGATCACTAATAGAAACAAGACCAATTTTAATTCTTTGTGCAGACATATGAATTATTTTGCCTCTCTGGTGGTCAGACAACGGCAGCTAAATTGTAAATGTGAAATCATCCCATATTATCAGCACAAGTGGTCATTCTGTTTGCTGGTGGGCTGATCCCATAGATAGATAAATAAAGGAAACACGATGCGTTTAAGGCCTTATGTATTATTAGCTTTGATTTTGTGGGCCAGTGTTGCGATGGCTGAAGATAAGCAGTCTGTGGAGGAAATCGTTGCCCAGCAAAACTTCTTTAGCAGCGCTTTTGTTGAGGCTAAACCAAGTAATGCCAAGCGCATCGTGTCGGAAGCCGAACCAAAAATATATGCAGGCACCGATAAAATTGCAGATAAACATCGCATGGAAGAACGTGGCTTTGAGTTGATAGGCTACTCTGACTTTAAAGCGGGAAATGTAGCGCCAGAGTTAGCCTTGCCGCAAGCGAAAAAAGTCCACGCTGATGTGGTGTTGGTGTATAGCGAACGCGCAGATCAAGTGGCTGCCAGCGCAAAAATTCAGCAATTGCGAGAAGCTAAAAAAACAGGCCAAGCCCCAGTGGAGGCAGGTGCTAGTTATACTTATTTTGCATCTTATTGGGCTAAGCTCGCCAAGCCCTCCATCGGCGTGCACGTCAAAGTGCCTGAAAAAGATGATGATGCAGAAGGGCTCAAAGTATTGGTTGTGCTTGATGGATCAGCCGCTGAAAAAGCAGGGCTGTTGAAAGATGACTTTTTAATCAGCATCGGCGAAGTGCCGCTTTTGAAAGTCACCGATCTAGCAAAAGCGGTAAGCCAATACGCAGGCCAAACGGTGGATGTGGTCTATGTGAGAAATAATATGCGACAAGAAAGCAAACTGAGCTTGAATTAAAGCGGGTAGTTAATTAGGTCTGCTTATTGCTCGCTTGGCTGATTGTCATCGCTGGAACCATCTGTTGTGGTTTCAGCCGTAATTTCAGCCGTAATTTCTCGGAGCAGTTTGAAAAGTTCGCGACTGCTTTTTGGTGGCTTGGCTAATGAAGCTTCACGCCGCGCATTGCGTATCAGGGTGCGGATTTGTTGGCTGTCTACATTAGGGTATTGCTGCATAAACTCTGACAATGCCGCTTCATCATCAATCAAGCGGGTGCGCCAGCGTTCTAGGTTGTGGAAGTAGGCGTTTTCAGCCGTATTTTTACCTTCCCACTTTTCCATTTGTTCAACAATAGGCGCCACATCAATCTCGCGCATTAAACTGCCGATGTATTGTTTTTGACGGCGGGTTGCGCCGTTTGCTGTGATACGTTTTGCTTCGTTGATAGCGTCAACTAAACGCTCTGGCAAATCAAGCTGTGTCAGCTTGCTATTGGGTAGCGCGACCAATTTAACGCCGATTTCTTGCAGCGCATCTGCCTCGGCTTTAAGTTTGGTCTTGCTGATAGGCTCGACTAAATCGAGTTCTTCAGCGTTGGGATCTTTCTGTTTGGGTCTCATAGTGCGATATGATAGCAGTTTTTAGAACATCCTTTGAATGAGAACGGTAACAAGCCCATGAGTGAACCGCGATTTAGTTATTCCTTAGCCCAATTGCAAGAGATGAGCGAGACGGTTTTAAGCCTAGCCAAAAATGCAGGCGCCAGCGCCGCAGAAGCTGAAGTGAGTTTGGGCTTTGGGCAAAACATTTCTGTGCGTATGGGTGAAACAGAAACCATAGAATACAATCGCGATAAAGGCGTTTCTGTGAGTGTTTACTTCGGCCAGCAAAAAGGCCACGCCAGCACTTCTGATCTTTCTCCACAAGCCCTGCAAGACACAGTAGCCGCCGCCTGCAATATCGCCCGCTACACGGCTAAAGACGATTTTTGCGGTTTGGCAGATGCGGCTTTAATGGCAAAAAATATCCCGGATTTAGATTTGCATCACCCTTGGGATATCACTGTGGATCAAGCCATTGAGTTAGCCAAGGTGTGTGAAGCCGAGGCGCGTAGTGTCGATGCGCGCATTACTAATTCTGAAGGTGCTGCTGTTTCGACTTATGAAGGCATGTTCGCCTATGCCAATACACATGGCTTTAATGGCGGCTATGCCAGTTCACGGCATGGTTTGAGCTGCTCAGTGATTGCTGATGATGGTCAAGACAATATGCAGCGTGACTATTGGTATAGCACAGCAAGGTCGGCAGAAGATTTAGCATCGGCACAATATGTTGGTCGATTAGCAGGGGAACGCACGGTAAGAAGATTAGGAAGCCAGCGCATTAAAACTGCCCAAGTGCCAGTCATGTTTGATGCCAGCTTGTCTTCAGGCTTAATCTCACATTTTGTTTCCGCGATTTCTGGCGGCAGTTTGTACCGAAAGTCTTCTTTCTTATTAGATAGCTTGGGTCAGCAAGTAATGTCGCCATTGGTGACCATTGAAGAGCAACCACATTTATTGCGTGGCTTGGCAAGCAGTCCATTTGATAACGAAGGGGTAGCCACTACGCCGCGAACACTGGTTAAAAATGGCGTATTGCAAGGCTATGTTTTGTCTAGCTACTCAGCGCGTAAACTGGGCATGACCACAACGGGTAATGCAGGCGGCAATCATAATTTAATCGTCAGTCATAGTGATTTAGATTTTAATGCCATGCTAAAAATGATGGGGACAGGCTTATTGGTGACTGAGATGCTAGGGCATGGCGTCAATATGGTGACAGGCGATTACTCACGCGGCGCCGCAGGTTTTTGGGTTGAAAATGGTGTGATTATGCATGCGGTGGAAGAAATCACCATTGCAGGCAATTTGGCTGATATGTTTAAGCAGATTGTTGCGATAGGCAACGATGTGTTAGTGCAAGGCTCTAAGCAGATAGGCTCGGTGTTGATTGAAAATATGACGGTTGCAGGGGATTAACTGCAAGCCACCCAATAAAAAAGCCAGGCTTGAACCTGGCTTTTTTATTGGGTGATAACGATGACTTACTTGCTTGGGCTTGAGTTATCTGGCTCAAACCCATCATTGTTGTTGCTAGCAGTCCCGTCAGACACTTGGTTGGCGCGGCGTTGCAGATAAGCATCGCGCATAAAGGCGTATGGGTCGAGTGCGGCTTCATCCAACAAATCACTACCAGGTAGCAGCTGAGCGCGCGCATCAATGAACTTAGTAGCCACCAGTGAGTTGCGTACAGCCACGTCGTCTATATACATGAGTGGATCAACGGTATAAGTTTCTGTCACTAAGCCTACTGTGTCACGTAAAGTGCTTGGGCCTAAGATAGGCAACATTAAGTAGGCACCATTGCCAACACCCCAATAGCCTAGGGTTTGACCAAAGTCTTCTTTATATTGTGGAATGCCTTGTCTAGAGGCAACGTCAAATAAACCAGCAATACCAATGGTGCTGTTAATAACAAAACGACCAGCACTTTCAGCCGCTTTATTAAATTTAAATTGCAACACTTGATTGATAGAAGTGACGAATGTTTTTAAATTTGCAAAGAAATTATTAACGCCACTTTGAACTGGTGTAGGCATTACTGCCTTGTAAGCGCCAGCGATTGGCTTGAATAGCGCTTTGTCAGAAACGTCATTGAATTTATATACGCCACGGTTAATGCCCTCTAGTGGGTCTTTATTTTCCACCGTGGTGCAGCCTGTCATTAATGTAATCAGACAGATGGTGATGAATGTCAAAAATTTACTTCGCATTTTGTTCCCAATTTAATAAGTATTAGTGCTGCTTTAAATCTATGATGCAATTAGCAATTACTTTAACTGACTGCTGAGTTTATGTCTATCAATTTAACATTTGATTAAGCAGTTTGATCCGCATTCTTATAAAGACTCAGCGCTAAATTTCTTTGGGTTGCGTGATCAACCACTGGCTGAGGGTAGTTTTTGCCAAGTTGAAGGCCTAATGCCTGCAGCTTTAGCGGCGCTATTAGCCAAGGTGCATGTATCTCTTTATTGTCGCAAGCAGCCAGCTCAGGCACATATTTGCGGATAAACTTGCCAGCGCTATCAAATTTTTCAGATTGCGTGATGGGATTAAAAATTCTAAACCAAGGTTGCGCATCGCAACCGGTAGAAGCCGCCCATTGCCAGCCACCATTGTTGGCACTTAAGTCAAAATCAATTAACTTTTCTGCAAAGTAACGCTCGCCCCAGCGCCAATCGACTAACAAGTCTTTGACTAAAAAGCTGGCAACCACCATGCGTAATCTATTGTGCATATAACCAGTTTGATTGAGTTGGCGCATGGCGGCGTCCACCAAAGGATAGCCCGTAGCGCCCTCGCACCAAGCCTTAAACAAGGAAGGCTCATTGGGGAATGGCAAGGCGTTAAACGCCGCTTTATAAGCCTGACCTGATGCAACTTTGGGATGATGATGCAAAATCTGAAAGTAAAAGTCTCGCCAAATAAGTTCGTTAAGCCAAGTTTCAGCCCCTGCGCCACCGAGGTTTTTAGCGGTTCTTGCTAAATGGCGAATGGAAATGGTGCCAAAGCGCAAGTGCACTGAAAGATAAGAAGGGCCTTTAACCGCTGGAAAATTACGAGCCTCTTGATAGTGCCCAATGCGTAGTTTGAACTCCTCAAAAAGTTGTAGCGCACCAGCCATGCCAGTGGGGAGTTGCATTTGGCTGAGGTTAGTTGTTTGGAAGCCCATATCGTTTAAGCTGGGCATGGCTGGGGCGCTATGCTGGGCTAAATGTTGGAGATAGCGATCCACTGGATAGGCTTGTAAAAAGTAGTCATCTAACTTTTTGAGATGTGCATTTTTATAAGGCGTAAAAACGCCATACGGATTACCTTGCTGGGTTAGCACTTCATCTTGTTCAAATAACACTTGGTCTTTAAATTGGTGAAACGCAATATTTAGACTCGCCAGTTGTTGTGCTACATCAGCATCGCGGGCAACGGCGTTTGGCTCGTAGTCACGGTTACTGAATACCGCTTCCACGCCCAATGTTTGCGCTTGTTTGACGATGCTTGTGCGTGCCTTGTCATAGCTAACAATCAGGTCGCCGCCATTATTCTGCAAGGCAGCTTTAAGCGACTTTACGCTTTCCCAAATAAACTCAACGCGCCTGTCGGCTTTGTCGCTTAGCTGGTCTAATATTTCCGTGTCAAAGACAAAGATGCAAAAGACTTGTTGCGAGTTTTTAAGGGCATGGTAGAGCGCAGCGTGATCGTAATCACGCAAATCTCGGCGAAACCACACTAAAGATTTATTGTATTTTTGCATGCTGTTTTTGCTCGCCAAAGTCGACGCGGCTATTCTCGGTGGTAAGGGTGATGGTTAATGACAGACCAAGCACGATAAAGTTGCTCCGATAGCACCACGCGCACCATGCCGTGCGGCAAAGTGAGCTTGGATAAACTCCATAGCCAATCCGCGTTTTTCTTGATATCAGCATGCAGGCCATCGGCACCACCAATAATCAGGCAGATATCACGCCCATTGCCCAGCCAAGCAGACATGCGGTCTGCTAATTGCAAGGTGGTGACTTCTGCGCCACGCTCATCCAGTGCCACCATGTAGTCTTTGCCCACCGCCTCTAAAATGCGTTTGGCTTCAGCTTCTTGAACAACACTTGAGTTTTTGCCAGCGGCACGTTTGTCAGGTTTGATTTCAATGATTTCAACGCTGGCTTCACGCGGCATACGTTTAATATATTCCGCGCAAGCTTGCTCCACCCAGTCTGGCATTTTATGACCAACACTGATAATGCGTATTTTCATCAGGGGAAGTGCTTGTGCTGCAAGCGAATGTGTATGCTAGGACACTTTCGTGTCGTTAGTGATGTGGCGATTGCCTTCAGCCGCGCCCCAAAGTTGCTCTAGATTGTAGTAAGCGCGAGTCGCTGGCAACATAATATGGACAATAATATCGCCCAAATCTACCAATACCCATTCGCCTTCACGTTCACCTTCTGTGCCACGTGGTTCAACCCCAAGTTCTTTGAGTTTTTCTCGGACATTATTCGCCATAGCCTTGGTTTGACGGCTTGAGCTGGCGTTGGCGACTATCATATAGCTAGCCATGGAAGTGAGCTTACGCACATCCATTACGGTGATGTCATAGCCTTTGATGTCTTCAAGCGCGTCAATGACCGCTTGTTTCATTGTTTCTAAATCCATGGGGCTACCTTCTTGTATTGAATGTGTTGGCGATTAGGCGTGCAGGGCTTAAGCCGCTTGCACAGGGATGTCGCGACGTTGATTAACGATACGGTTATCGTGGTCAACGTAAACTAATTGCGGTTTAAATTTTTCCAGCTCTAACTCGGTATAGCTTGCATAGCTGGCAATAATCAGCAAATTGCCCGGGTCGGCTTTGCGCGCTGCCGCACCATTTACAGAAATAATGCCAGAGCCACGTTCGGCACGAATTGCATAAGTGGTGAAACGCTCACCATTGCTGATGTTGTAGATATCGATTTGTTGATACTCAACAATATCAGCCGCATCAAGCAAATCTTCATCAATCGCACATGAGCCCTCATAGTCCAGCTCCGAATGCGTACAGCGCACTCGATGCAGTTTGGATTTGAGCATGGTTCTTTGCATAGGTTTCCTATGAATTTGATTGAAAAGCACGCACATTATAGTCGCTTCGTGGCGACCGCGCAAAATTACAAAAACCGCTGTTTTCCTTAAAGCCTAGAGGAGTTTGCCTAGGGGGTTAAGGCTGGCGGGTAAATTCGATATTATCTATCAGCCGTGTGCTGCCTTGACGCGCCGCGCCTAGCACCACCAATTGAAGATCGTTGTGGCTTGCAGGCATTAAAGTTTGCGCTGAACGAATGGAAATGTAATCCACTATCCAGCCTAGCTGTGTCAAAAACTGACTGGTTTGTGTTTCTAAGGCGCTAAAGTCAAGATTACCAGCCTGAATAGCCTCTACTAATAAACCTAAAGCGCGGTATAAACGCGGCGCTTCTAATCGCTGTGCTGGGCTTAAATAACCATTGCGTGAACTCATCGCCAATCCATCGTTTTCGCGCCTAGTGTCGCCAGCCATAATCTCAATCGGTAAATTCAATTGTTTGACCATGTCACGAATGATGAACAGTTGCTGGAAGTCTTTTTTCCCAAAAATGGCGATTTTGCTTTTTGCGCCATTGAAAAATACCAGATTAAATAATTTTAATACCACGGTTGCCATGCCCGAAAAATGGCCTGGGCGTGCCGCCCCACAAAGCTCATCAGCGATACTTGGGAGCTTGATGGTGATGCTTTGCTGAGTCTTTTGGGTGGCAGCATCAAAATCTGGATACATCTCCTGCTCACTTGGGGTGAACACAATATCAGCGCCAGCGGCTTTTAACTTGTCTAAGTCGGCTGTTAATGTGCGTGGATATTTGCTCAGATCTTCATTGGCGCCAAATTGTAATGGATTGACGAAAATACTCACCACCACACAAGCGTTTTTAGATTTCGCCAGTTCAAGCAGTTGAATATGCCCTGCGTGCAAATTGCCCATGGTAGGGACAAAAGCGATAGCGCTTTGCTCGGCTAAGGCTTGTGATAAGGCTTCGGTGGTGTTGATAATCTGCATGGCGTTTAATAACAATGTTCAGCGCTGGGGAAGGTTTTATTTTTTACCGCGCTGACATAGGCCTGAACCGCCGCTTGAATACTGTGATGGTCTGCTAAGAAATTTTTAGCAAAACGTGGCGCTTTAAAGTCTTCAGGTTTTTTGGACGCGGGGCCAGTGTAAATGCCAAGTAAATCTTGTAAAACCAACACCTGCCCTGCGCAATCTGCGCCCGCACCTATGCCTATGATTGGGGTGGCGATTGACTCGGCGATGGTTTTTGCCAGTGCCGCTGGCACCATTTCAAGCAAGACAAAACTCACGCCAACTTTATCCATGGCGATAGCGTCTTGCAAAATGCGCTCAGCGCTTTCTTGTGTTTTGCCTTGAATGCGGTAGCCACCCAATTGATTGACCGATTGCGGGGTGAAGCCTAAGTGAGCGCAAACTGGAACGCCATGTTTGATGAGATATTCGGCAGTACTGACTATGTCGCCAGCCCCTTCAATTTTGACAATATCTGCGCCCGCCGCCAGCAATTTTTTGGCATTTTGCAAAGCGCTTGCTTGGTTTTGTTCGTAGCTACCTGCTGGCATATCCGCCATGATGCAACAGTGTGTGCTGCCTGCGGCGACCGATTTGGTATGGTATTCCATGTCTTGCATAGATACTTTTAGCGTATTTTCCGCGCCTTGCAGCACCATGCCGAGTGAGTCGCCAACCAATAGCATATCAACGCCGGCAGCTTCACAGAGTTTGGCAAATGTTGCATCGTAGCAAGTCAGCATGGCAATTTTTTCATCGCTGGCTACGAGAGATTGTATTTTTTCTAGCGACATGGTGATTTAATTCCAGTCGGGATTAAAGAACTCACGACGGCTTTGCACTTGCATAATGCGCTCAACTAATAAGTCTAGCGCCTCGTCATTGGTGGTGATGTTAATTTTTTCGTTGTTGACAATCAGTAGCGGCGAGCTGTCATAGACATGGAAAAACTCGCTATAAGCATCAGCAAGACGGGTTAAATACTCGCGTGGAATATCTTGTTCGTAGCTGATATTGCGCTGTTCAACACGTTCTATCAATGTTTCCACAGGCGTTTGTAGATAAATCACCAAATCGGGTTTTGCCGCTTTTACTTGCATGGTTTGGTAGATTTGACGATAAAGCGAGAACTCTTCATCGTTTAAGTTAAGGCGAGCAAATAGTGGATCTTTCTCTAGGAAAAAGTCAGCAATGGTGGCATCGCCGAAAATATCGCCTTGGTTTAAATCGCGAATTTGATTGCCACGTTGATATAAAAAGAAAAGCTGTGTGGGTAAAGCATAACGCTCAGGGTCTTGATAAAACCGCGCCAAAAACGGATTCGCCTCAGCTTTTTCTAGCAGTAAATTGACGGGAAAGCGGTCAGCCAGCTTGCGTGCAAGCGTGGTTTTACCACTGCCGATAGGCCCTTCAATCACAATATACGGAAATTTTTCTGTGATATTTTTCTTCACGCGTATGCCTGTTTAGCTTTTCTTTATTTAAGAGGTTTAAAGTTTGATGACGTCTTGATTATCGCATTTTGCGGCTAGTACGTCAGCGTATCCATGCTGGCCTACGCTAATTTTGGGTGCGATTTCTGCCAGTGGCAACATGACAAAGCCGCGGCTGTGCATTCTGGGGTGCGGCAAGATAAGTTCGGGGCTGTTGATAACAAGGTCTTCATAGAGCAGTAGGTCTAAATCTAGCACTCTAGGGGCATTAGCAAAGGGGCGCTCCCTACCATGCTCATGTTCAATCGCTAGCAGGGTTTGTAGTAAAGCCAGCGGGCTTAAATCCGTTTTGATTTCTGCAACAGCGTTAATAAAATCGGGTTGATTGTCGTAACCTACAGGGGCCGTTTTATACAGAGATGATGCTTGGATAAGCTGAATATGCGCGGTGTTTGCAATGCTGTGTAAAGCGCGTTTCACTTGCGCTTGTGGATTTTGCAAGTTGCTACCTAATGCGATAAAAGCCTGATGCATCGTTATGCGGCAGGTTTTCTTCTGCGCCGGCGACGAGGTTTTTGTTCTGGACTGCTGCTAGCGGGTGCGCTCTTTAATAGATTGAGCCGCTCTTCAGGGTTGGCATCGGCAAATTTTGTCCACCACTCACCAAGCGCCATCGGGATTTCGCCAGACTCACAACGCAGTAACAGAAAGTCATAAGCCGCACGATAGCGCGGATGCTCTAGCAAGCCAAAAGGGCGTTTGCCCACACGCATTTCAAAGCGTGGTTGTAAGCCCCAGATTTCCTTCATGGTGGTGCTGTAGCGTTTATGAATCGCCAGTTTTTCTGCTTGAATATCGCTAACTTCTGTCATGGCCATATGCAAAGCGGGAATCGGGCGATTGCCTTGTTTTTGATAACGCTGCCAAGCCAGCAAAACTTCATGCCATAGCAGGGTTGCAAATAAAAATCCTGGCGAAACAGGTTTATCGGCAAGCACACGGGTATCGGTATTTTTAAGCGCTAAGTTAACGAATTTAGCACCAATCGGCTGTTCAAGCACCACGTCTAACAGCGGTAGCAAGCCATGATGCAGACCATGTTTGCGCAGTTGCACCGCACTTTGAATGGCGTGACCTGATAAGAATAATTTGAGCATCTCATCAAATAAGCGCGATGGCGGTACATCGTTTAAAAGCTCAGCCAATTGCGGTATGGGTGATTCGGTTGCGCTATCAATTTTTAAGCCTAATTTAGCTGACAGGCGCACGGCACGTAGCATCCGAACTGGGTCTTCACGATAGCGGGTAACAGGGTCGCCTATCATTCTCAATATGCCCGCTTGAATATCGGCGACACCATCGTGAAAGTCGAGCACATCTTCTGTGGCTGGATCGTAATACAGCGCGTTAGCCGTAAAGTCGCGTCTTAGCGCGTCTTCCGCTTGGTTGCCAAACACGTTGTCGCGCAAAATGCGGCCTGAGTCGGCGACTTTGTTGTCGTCACTTTCGCCTAAATGGCTACCGCGGAATGTTGAAACCTCTATGGTTTCATCACCAAACATAACGTGTACCAGTCTAAAACGGCGACCGATAATACGTGAGCGGCGGAAAATCCGATTGACTTGTTCTGGTGTGGCATCGGTGGCGATATCAAAATCTTTGGGGATTTTTTTGAGCAATAGGTCACGCACCGCGCCGCCAACAATATAAGCCTCAAAACCCGCTTTCTGTAAGCCTTCTGTTGTTTTGACTGCGGCATTGCTAAGCAATCGACGGTCTATACGATGCGTTTTGCTGGTAATGCGTTTAGCGCCATGCTCGGCACGATGATTGGTGCGGCTATGTTGCTTGCTGGGATCATGCTTGGCGGATTTGTCTTTTTTTGAAAATACGCGTTGCAACAGTTTTTTAATCATTCAGTGTAAAGCTCATTTGTGCTTAATTTAGGACTTATTATGCCACAAGACATCTGTCACGTTAGACGCTTGGTTGATGCTACGACACATCACAAATAATAAGTCAGATAGTCGGTTGATATATTGCAGTGAAATCACCGTGACTGTTTCGTCACGATTGAGCTTAATCATGGAGCGTTCCGCACGGCGACAAACGGTGCGGGCTAAATGGCAATATGCCGAAGCGCGTGTGCCGCCCGGCAAGATAAATTCTTGTAATGCACATAAAGATTCATTGAGTTGATCCAGCACACTTTCTAGTGCGCTGACCCGTTCAATTTTGAGCATGGTGTAGCCAGGAATACAAATTTCACCACCTACATCGAATAAATCGTGTTGTACATCATCAAGCGTGCTTCTTATCAGCTCTGGTAGCGGTTCTGTCAGCAGTATGCCTATGACCGCATTTAACTCATCTACATCACCTAAGGCATCAATGCGCAGACTGTCTTTGTTAACACGGGAGCCATCGCCGAGTCCTGTAGTGCCTGTGTCACCAGTGCGAGTGTAGATTTTACTTAGTCTGTTTGCCATGCTGCGCTCCTTGAAGCCACTTAATTTATTCGTCATTGTAACCGATGAACATCACAGACAATGACATTCTGCTATGAGTTCGGATAAACTCATGGGCATGCAAACGATGATTAATGCGCAAGTCGCGCCAATAGGCGTGTTTGATTCTGGGGTTGGAGGGATTTCTGTACTCCAGCATATTCGCGCCTTGCTACCGCATGAGCATCTGATTTACTTGGCGGATTCTAAACACGCCCCCTACGGCAATCAAACCCCAGAATTTATTCAAGCGCGTAGTTTTTATCTTGCCGATTTTTTGTTAAAGCAGGGGGCTAAAGCCTTGGTTGTTGCCTGCAATACTGCAACGGCAGCAGCGGTATCGGCTTTGCGTGAACGCTATCCAAATTTATTGATTATCGGCATGGAGCCAGCAGTAAAGCCAGCGGTGGCGGCTACCAAAACTGGCGTGGTAGGAGTGCTGGCGACCAGCGGTACTTTAAAAAGTGCGCAATTTGCCGCTTTGCTTGAGCATTATGGGCAAGGCGTTCAAATTGTTACGCAAGCTTGTATAGGCTTGGTGGAGTGTGTGGAAAAGGGGGAGTTAACTAGCCCCGCAACGCGCGCTTTATTAAAGCAATATATCCAGCCTTTATTAGCGGCTAAAGCGGATACCATTGTTTTGGGCTGTACGCATTATCCGTTTGTGAGGGCTTTAATTGAGGACTTATTGGGCAAACAAATTGTGCTGATTGATACAGGTGCGGCAGTGGCTAAGCACTTAAAAAATCGCTTGCAAGAAGCCCATATGCTCAATGCATCGAATCTGGCGGGTGAAGTAAGTTTTTGGTCAAATAGTGAATCTGAGGATGCTGCAAAAGTCATCAGCGCTTTGTGGGGTAGCAAGCTTAGCGTTGCCCGCCTTGCCGATTAGTGATGACCGATAGTTTCGCCAGCTTTGAGTTGGTATTGTGTGCCGCAGTAAGGGCAACTGGCTTTGCCCGTTTCTGATAAATCTAAAAATACACGCGGGTGTGAACACCACAAGGCAACTTCATCCGTCGGGCAGTGTAGCGGTAAATCTTTTGCGCTGACTTGAATGATTTTTGTCTCGTTTGCCATGTGGTGTTTCCTTAAATATCGCTTATTTTTAAATTAAACTACGGTGAGCCAGTCAGCGTGTTTTGCTGATTTGCCTTGCACCACATCAAAATACAAGCTTTGTAATTTCTCTGTGATAGGGCCGCGTTTGCCATCACCAATGGCGCGGTTATCTAACTCGCGGATGGGGGTGACTTCAGCCGCTGTGCCAGTAAAGAACGCTTCATCGGCGGTATAGACTTCATCGCGAGTGATGCGTTTTTCAACCACTTGCAAGCCTATTTCCCCAGCCAATTGCACGATGGTGTCGCGGGTAATGCCTTCTAATGCGCTGGTGAGATCTGGCGTAATCAACTTGCCATTGCGAACGATAAATACGTTTTCGCCAGAGCCTTCTGCGACAAAACCATCAACATCCAATAACAAAGCCTCATCGTAACCATCTTGCGCGGCTTCTTGGTGCGCCAAAATAGAGTTCATATAGTTGCCATTTGCTTTGGCTTTACACATGGTAATGTTGACGTGGTGGCGTGAGAATGATGAAGTTTTAACGCGAATACCGTTTTTAATCGCGTCATCCCCCATGTAAGCCCCCCAAGTCCAAGCCGCCACAATGACGTGCGTTGATAATGTTTTGGCGGAGATGCCCATCGCTTCTGGGCCATAAAATGCCATCGGACGCATGTAGGCAGACTCAAGCTTATTGTCACGCACTGCGGCTTTTTGGGCTTCCATTAATGTAGCTTTGTCATAAGGCATTTTCATGCCCAAGATATGCGCTGAACGAAATAGGCGGTCAGTATGTTCTTTTAAGCGGAAAATCGCAGGACCCTTGTCAGTCTTGTATGCACGCACGCCTTCAAACACACCCATACCGTAGTGTAATGTGTGGCTCAGGACATGGGTTGTGGCGCTACGCCAATCCACCATTTTGCCGTCATACCAAATAAGACCGTCGCGGTCAGCCATCGATTTGGCTACTGCCATGTTAATTCTCCAGCGTGCAAAAAAGCTCAATTGTAAACGCTAG
>JBMSSY010000010.1:0-19153 GCA_049424605.1 Candidatus Methylopumilus sp. | reverse complement strand
ATTCCCCCACACAACTTAACGCTGCGTGAGTAACGAGAGGGGCGCATTATACAGAGCCAAAAAATCTCGTCAACTACTAAATTCGTTATTACTGTTGGTTGCGGGGGCAGGATTTGAACCTACGACCTTCGGGTTATGAGCCCGACGAGCTGCCAGACTGCTCCACCCCGCGTCCGATTCGACATTGGTGCCGTCGAGAGGTGAGACTATAGCAAGCTTTGAGCTCGCCTGTCAAGGTAAATACGGGATTATCTTGCTGGGATTGAGGCTTATTTTAGCTAAGACTTATTTCGCTTGTTGGCTAACAATCTTGCGCACTAATGCTAAGTCATCATGGGTATCCACCCCAGTGGCTGGGGCTTCATGAATAATCGACACACTGATTTTATGTCCATGCCACATCGCTCTGAGTTGTTCCAAGGCTTCGTATTGCTCAATGGGCGCTGGCGTTAATCTTGCATAATCATGTAAAAAACCAGCGCGATAAGCATAAATACCAACGTGGCGATAAACAGGCATAGCACTGGGAATATCTAAAGACTGCGCGAAAGCATCTCTAGGATAAGGAATCGGCGCGCGACTAAAATACATGGCGTAACCATGCGCATCCATCACTACTTTGACGACATTAGGATTGAGCATGGTGGCTTTGTCATGAATAGCATGACAAACCGTTGCGATAGAGGCTTGTGAATGCGCGTGCAAATTATCCGCCACTTGCTGGATCAGCGCTGGTTCAATCAAAGGCTCATCGCCTTGCACATTGACCACCAACACATCATCCGCCCAGTGAAAATACGCGGCGACCTCAGCCAATCTATCTGTACCCGAAAGGTGATCTGGACGGGTCATCACCGCTGTAAAGCCATGCTGTTGGACAGTATTGAATATATCTAGATGATCGGTTGCCACAATCACTTCTTCTGCGCCGCTAGCAGCAGCTTGCTCGGCAACCCGCACCACCATAGGCTTACCAGCAATATCTAATAAGGGCTTGGCTGGCAAGCGACTGCTGGCGTAGCGGGCTGGAATCACAACTTTGAATCTCATTTTAAACTTCTCGCTCATCGCAAAGATTAAATCTCTTCAGCATCAGGCAATCTTCTTGCCTCTTCTTCCAACATCACTGGAATATCATCTTTAATCTGAAATGCGAGTCTACAAGGCTTACACACCAGCTCCTGCTCAGCCTTGCGATAGAGCAAAGGGCTTTTACATACTGGGCAAACCAAAATATCGAGCAATTTAATATCCATCCTATTTTCCTTTGCTTATTGTGAGCAGCTTTCGCAATACTAGTGCGTTTAATTCATGGTCTATATTAGCACTGACAGGCAAGACCCAAATATCATACTGCGCATTTCCGCTGGCGAACTGCTCGCACTTCACCGCATCTTTTTCTGTCATCAATATTGTTTTGCCTGCAAAAGCTAATAAATCTTGCGCACTGAATGGCTGATGATCTTGAAAGTTTGTGCGTTCAAACACCAAGCCCATTTGGCTAAGTGCATCAAAAAAGCGCTGAGGATTACCTATGCCAGCAACCGCCACCAAAGGCTTGCCAGTAAAGAACTGTGGCGGCTGTTGGGTTTTACCATCAAGTAAAGAAATAAACTTTTGCCCACTTAATTGCATATCAAAAACAGGCGCCAGCAAGGACGCTTTAAGTGGGGAGGAATGGCCTGCTTTATTGATGACTATCGCATCCACTGAATTTAAGCGTGGTATATTTTCGCGCAAAGGCCCCGCAGGTAACAACTGAGCGTTGCCAAAACCACGTTGCGCATCTAGCACCGCAATTTCAATATCGCGTTTTAAACGATAATGCTGCAAGCCATCGTCACTTAATATGACATTGACCTCAGGATGCGCTTTTAATAAAGCGCGGCCAGCATCCACTCGATGCGCGCCAACAAAAACAGGACACTGCGTGCGCCTCGCCATCAACAAAGGCTCATCGCCCACTTGATCAGCCAAGCTGTTTGCAAACACTTCAGTGATATGTCCAGTGACGCCACCATAGCCACGACTAATGATGCCGGGCTTAAATCCCGCCAACTTTAACTGCGCGGCCAACCAAATCACTAGCGGGGTTTTGCCTGTGCCGCCCACACTGATATTGCCGACCACAATCACTGGGACAGCAAGTTTTTGACGGACTAAAATACCACATCGGAACAAGGCTCTGCGCAGAGCGCTCAACACATAAAAAACCCAAGATAAGGGCAAAAGTACAATATGCCACAGCGAATAGCCACGCCATTGTTTTTGAAGCCAATCAGCCATGCAAGCGCCTTGAGCCCTTAATGAAACTGCTTTTGATAAAGCTTGGCGTAATAAGCGCCCGCTTTTAATAAAGCATCGTGCGTGCCGCTTTCGACAATCTCACCATGCTCCATCACAAAAATACGGTCAGCATTTTCGATGGTGGATAAGCGATGCGCAATCACAATGCTGGTACGATTTTTCATCAAAGTATCTAATGCGGCTTGCACATGTTGCTCAGATTCCGTGTCCAAAGCAGAGGTGGCTTCGTCTAGCAACAAAATAGGCGCGTCTTTTAAAATCGCCCGTGCAATCGCCAAACGCTGACGCTGCCCGCCCGACAGGCGAACACCTCTATCACCAATCTGGCTTTGCAAGCCATGAGGCAATTGCTGAATAAATTCCCAAGCATGCGCGGCCTTAGCGGCGGCAATCACTTTTTCTTCGCTGACATCACGCAAAGCGCCATAGGCAATATTGTTAAACACGGTATCGTTAAACAACACCACATCCTGACTCACCAGCGCAAACTGCGCACGTAAATTGCTGAGTTTGAGCGCCCGAATATCAACGCCATCCAACAACACCAAGCCTTCTTGATGCTCATAAAAGCGTGGAAGCAAATTCACCATGGTGGTTTTGCCGCCGCCAGAACGTCCAACCAGTGCCAATTTCTCACCCGGCTTAATCACAAAACTAAGTTGATTCAGTGCATTGCTTTTAGCATTTTCATAGCGCAAACCGACTGACTTAAACTCAATCTCACCCTTGGCACGACCAATCTCCAGCTTGCCCTCATCCAACTCGGGCTGCGTATCGATCAAGCCAAAAACGCTTTGCGCGGCGGCGACACCAACTTGCACCGTTTCATTCATTTTGGTCAAACTTTTAATCGGCGGAATCAACATTAACAACGCGCCAATAAAGGCCGCAAACTCGCCCGCAGTAAATTTTCCAACCGAATAATACACAACCGCGCCTAATGAAAACGCCGCCAGCATTTCAACCACCATGCTATTTAGGCCTGAAATACGGGTTAACCGAATTTGCATATGCCGATTTTTAGCCACAACCGCGGTAAATCGTTTTTGCTCGTAGGGCGCACCAGCAAAGATTTTAATCATGCGCTGACCAGCACTCGCTTCTTCTGCCACCTGTGTCATTTCACCCATAGAGCCTTGCACAGTCCTACCTGCGTCTCTGAGTTTAGGCGTCATTTTATTGAGATATAAAACCATCAGCGGCGCAGTCACCACAAAAATCAAGGTGAGTCGCCAGTCCAAATACAACATATAAGCCACCATGCCGAGTATGGTCAAGCTATCGCGCACCGTACTTACTGCCGCGTTTGTGGCTGCACTCGACATTTGCTCAGTGTCGTAAGTGAGTTTTGAAGTAATCACGCCCGCCGAAATAGAATCAAAAAAACTAACGGGCAGAGTCATGATTTTAGCGAAGGCTTCAACACGTAAATCTTCCACCACACGTCGCGCAACCCAACGCATGGCAAAAGTTGAAGCAAAGCCAGCAAAGGCACGCAGCGTCAACAAGCCAAACAGCATAAAAGGAAGGAGATGCAACATGGCGCTGTCATGTTTGACAAAGCCAGCATCCGTCACCAATTTAATGGTGGCGAGAAAGCCTGTATTGGTTGCCGAAAAACCCACCAGCGCAACGATACTAAAAGCAAAGACTTTCCAATAGCGCAAAGCGTATTTAAGCATACGCAAATACAGCGTCTTTGCAGAGTAATTGGATGAAAGCGATTTTGAACGACTAGATTTGGTCATGAATTCGACTGCTTAATTCAGCACACCCAAGTGCATCAGTAAAATAATGCGCTTGGGTAGTGTTGAGGGTGATATTAACGGATAAGCATCCATCAATAAAATGCTTAATTATTGCCGCCCGTTTGTGTGGCAAAAGTGATGTGGGTGTAGCCAACCTGACGCGCCGCCTCCATCACATTAATGACTGATTGATGCGTGGTATTGGCATCCGCGCTGATAATAATTGTAGGGTCTTTACCCTCGCCCACCGCGCCTTGTAGCGCCGAACCAATTGCGCTGACAGAGCCGTCGGCAAGCGCATGTTTAGCCACCACATAATGCCCTTTTGCATCAATGCCAACATCAATCACTAAAGGCTTTTGTTCTGGCGAATTCGCATTGGCGGTAGGTAAATTAATTTGCAACTCACTCATGCGTGCAAATGTTGCGCTTACCACCAAGAAAATAATAATCACCAACAATACGTCGATTAATGGCACGAGATTCATCTCTAAATCTTCATGTTTTTTACCACGTTGGAAATTCATAATTACTCACGCTCGCCGTGAATCAAGGCAACCAGCTTAATTGCTTGTTGTTCCATTTCGATAATCAAGCCATCCACTTGTGCGCGGAAATAGCGATATGAAATCATTGCTGGCACAGCCACCACGATACCGCCCGCAGTGTTATAAAGTGCCACTGAAATGCCTTTGGCAAATTGCGCAACATCATGGCCTGAACCCGCCGCATTAAACGCACCAAATAATTCCACCATCCCAATCACCGTGCCCAACAAGCCAAGCAATGGGCTGACTGTGGCAATAGTGCCTAGGGTAGATAAATGTTTCTCAAGCTTGTGCGCCACTGCGCGGCCTGATTCTTCTATCGATTCTTTGATGATTTCTCTTGATGATGTGGCATTGTTCAAAGCGGAAGCAAACACCTCGCCTAAGAGTGAATGTTGTTCTAACTTTTCGCACATCTCTTTTGTAACGCCACCCTGTGCAAGCCACTTTTTCACTTCTGGCAACAAATTAGAAGGCGCAATCACCTCGTTACGCAAGGTCCAAAAACGCTCAACAATAATAGCGATGGCAACGATAGAAGCAAGAATAAGGGGATAAATAGGCCATCCAGCAGCTTTGATGATTTCTAACACAGGGTACTCCTAAAATGTTCTTGAAATTTCACACCTAGCTAACATCAAGTTAGCTCAGCAAGATTAAAGTGACGTTACTTTAGCGCGTCAGTGCCTTTTCAGCAAGTAGACTTAATGAAATCAAGCCGCTATTGGTCATACCAGTATCGGCGATATTGCTTGCGCCAACTCAGCGCTGAAAGACGAGTTTGCGCATTAAAATCCAGCAACACGGCACCATCTTCATCCGAGCGGTAAACTTTAATACCGCGCCGCTGGTAACGCTCAAGGATATCCGCTTTAGGATGCCCAAAGCGATTACGGTAGCCTACTGTCACCATCGCCATTTGCGGACTGACTGCATCAATAAATGTTTCGCTAGAAGAGGTTCGACTGCCGTGATGCGGCACAATCAACACATCGCTTTTTAACTGACTTAAGCTAGCCTCAGTCAAAGCCAACTCAACAGGGCGCTCAATATCTGCCGCCAGCAACACACTGCCCTCACGACTCGCCACGCGAAGCACACAACTACGATTATTATCCTTAATACTAGGCTCAGCGTAAGTGTTGATATTGGGGCTAAGCATTTCAAACCGCACGCCATCCCATAGCCAGTGCTGCCCTGCAAAACAAGGCATATGAGGCACGGACTTAATCTCTGCGGGCAACTTAGGCAAAGACGAGACTAACCAAGCAACATCCACTTGCGACAGCACAGAGCGCATACCTCCGCTGTGATCATTATCATTATGGCTGACCAGCAAGCCATCTAAATGCGCTAAGCCTTCAGCGCGCAAGTAAGGCACTAAAACCCGACTACCTGCATCACTTTGCAAACTATATTGCGGGCCAGTGTCATACAGCAAAGTGTGTTGATGAGTGCGGATCAGCACGGCCAAGCCTTGCCCCACATCAAACACCGTGACTTGCATAGACCCCAATGCAGGCGATTTAGGCATCACCAAAAACATGGGCAGACAAAACACCAAGCCCAAATAGCGCAAAGGAAAACCACTAGGCAATAGCATCCACAACAAACCAAACATCGCTAAAATAAAGCTCCACAGCGGCGGTACTTGTTGTTGCCAAGTGCTGATGGGCAATGCGGCTAAGTATTGTAAAGCCTGCATTAGATATGTCATTAGCGTATGCGCCAACAACAGCGCGCTATCAATCGGAAGCAGCGCGCCCAGCAAGGAAAATGGTACGACCAACAAGCTCTCCACAGGAATGGCAAAGGCATTGGCCAGCGGCGAAACCAAGGAAATCTGCTGAAACATTAACAACAAGCATGGCACTAAGCCTAGCGTTACCACCCATTGCGTTCTCGCCGCCGTGACCAGCCAATTTGAACGCCCCAAGCGGCCAGCCAAGCCATAAGCAATGATAGCTACCGCGCCAAACGATAAATAAAACCCTGGCGCCAGCACTGCCCATGGGTCTAATACCAGCACCACCAATAAGGCATAGGCGAGTACGCGACCAATCACGATGGGGCGATTTGACCAAAGCGCAAGCGCAAACACCATCAACATATACACCGTGCGCTGCGTTGGCACAGAAAACCCCGCCAGCAAAGCATAAGTTAAAGCAATCACCACCCCAGCCAGCACCGCCGCTTTTCGCGCTGGCAATCGCAAGGTCAAATAAGTAGATCGTCGCCACAACGCCATCACAAAAACAAAAGCCATGCTAGAAAGCATGGTGATATGCAGGCCAGAAATACTCATTAAATGATTAATGCCTGTGCGCAAGAATAGTTGCCAATCTTGTTGCGAGATTGCAGTGTCATCCCCTATCACTAGCGCTTGCAACACGCCCGAGTATGGCAAACCTGCCAGCACTTTATTCATACGGCTTTGGATACGCTCACGCCCCGCTTGCACGATATAAGCGGGCCGCCAAACAAAACGGGTAATGCGCTGATTTAAGCGAGTGTTGCGCACAGTACCAAATGCGCGAATATTGTGTGCTAATGCCCAAGCTTCAAAATCAACGCCGTGTGGATTGATGGTGGCGTGAGGGCGCTTGAGCTTAAGCACTAAATGCCAGCGCTCTCCTGCATGAAACTTTAACAAGTGAGAAGTATTTGCTGTTTTGAAGTAACCATCGGCGTATTGGGCTACGGCGATATGCTGCGGAACTTTGGCATTAGGGGTGAGAACTTGCTCAACATCTAAAGTAAAGCGCGTGCCATTTTCCAGCGCCTGCGGCAGGCTTGCCACCACCCCAAGCACTTCAATTTCTTTAAGCTCCCACTCGGCAGGCAAAGCATCTGCTAGTCGCCAGCTTGCCAACAGCCCAGCCCATGCAAAACCTAAAGCCATCACTAGCAAGTAAGCAAAAATGTGCTTGGCCCATGCAATTTGCCTGTGCCATCTGATTGCTTGGCGCCATGCCAAATCAAAGCGGGAAAAGCCTTTTAAGATAAAAATTGCAGGAATAAAAGCGAGTAGCCAAAGGCCACTGGGAATAAAAGCCATTTGCTGAAACAGCCAAACACCTATTGCAAAGATGATTGCCTGAATCGCCATGGTAGTGGTTTACAACATCAAATCACCAACAACTTGCCGTCTACCAATTTGTATTGGCGCTTTAACTTAGCAGACAACTCTAAATCATGCGTGACCACCACCAATGCCAAGCCTTGAGTTTGGTTCATCTGCAACAGCAAGTCGAACACCGCGTGGGCGGTATGTCTATCCAAATTACCTGTGGGCTCATCAGCCAAAATACATTGCGGGTTTGTCACCAAAGCCCGCGCCACTGCCGCACGCTGACGCTCGCCGCCAGAAAGCTCACCTGGCATGTGCGCCATACGATGTGATAAACCAACTTTTTGCAGCACCTCGGCAGCGCTTTCCATGGCTTGCTGGCGCGGAACACGACGTATTAATAAAGGCATGGCCACATTTTCCAAGGCGGTAAACTCAGGCAGCAAATGGTGAAATTGATAGACAAAACCTAATGATTGATTACGCAGCTCACCGCGTTTAGTTTCATTCATATCGGCAAGCGCATGACCCAAAATACTCACCTCACCAGCACTAGGCGCATCCAAGCCACCAAGCAAATGCAACAAGGTGCTTTTGCCCGAACCTGAGGTACCCACAATCGCCACTTGCTCACCCGCATTGACTTGCAAATCAATGCCATTGAGCACGGCAACCTCTAGGCCAGCGTAAGTCTTTTGCAGATTATTGGCTTGAAGAATTAGATTAGTCATAACGCAATGCCTCAGCAGGATTCATTTTTGACGCTTTCCAGCTTGGATAAAGGGTGGCAATTAAACTTAATAAGAACGATAAAATGACGATGGTCAACACATCACCCCACAATAAATGCGATGGCAGTTCACTGATGTAATACACATCTTTTGCTAAAAACTGCACATGGAATAGATGTTCAATAAACGGCACAATGTTGCTGATATTGAGCGCAATCATCACGCCAAATAAGGTGCCCAGCACAGTGCCTATCAGCCCAATCAATGCGCCCTGCACAATAAAAATGGCCATAATGCTGGGCGGGCTGGCGCCAAAGGTACGCATAATGGCAATATCGGCGCGCTTGTCGGTCACCGCCATCACCAAGGTAGAGACAATATTAAACGCCGCCACCGCCACAATCAGCGCCAAGATAATAAACATCACATGCTTTTCCATTTGAATGGCGCGGAAGAAGTTAGCGTGCTCTTGCGTCCAATCTGTTAAAAACAAAGCCTGGGTTTCATCGCTTAACACCAGTGCCAAATCGCGGGAAATTTTAGGCGCTAAAAATAAATCGTCCAGCTTCAAACGCACACCAGAGACTTGATCACCCATACGATAAAGTTTAGCGGCATCTTCCAGATGAATCAGCGCCAAGCCAGCATCATATTCATACATGCCTATCTGAAACAAACCCACCACCGTAAACTGCTTGATACGAGGGACTACCCCAGTAGGGGTGAATTGCCCTTGAGGCGCCATCAGCACCACTTTATCGCCGACAATCACGCCCAACGATTGCGCCAACTCGGCGCCCAATACAATACCAAATTCACCTGCTTTCAAATCTGCCAATTGGCCTGCCCGCATATGTTCAGCCAAATCCGACACCTTGCCTTCATCGCTAGGCAACACCCCTCTGACTATCGCGCCTTGTACCGCCTGACCATTGGCTAGCATGCCTTGCGCCATAATATAAGGCGCTGTGCCAGTGACATGCTTAGCGCTTTTTACTTTGGATGAAACGGCTTGCCAATCATTTAAGACATTATTAGCACCAGTAATTTGCAAATGCGAGGCCACGCCCAAAATGCGTGAGCGCAACTCTTCTTGAAAGCCATTCATCACCGACAACACCACAATTAAAGCGGCAACGCCAAGGCCTATGCCCACCATGCTGGTCAGAGAGATAAAGGAGATAAAGTGATTACGCCTTTTAGCGCGGGTGTAGCGCATCCCTACAAAAAGCTCAAAAGGCAGAGATTGCTTAATGGATTTAAGACGATTAAACACCGACATTATTGGTCTTTCGCATGATGACTATTCACTTACTTCTGCTTCAGTCGCCAAAGGCGTATGAGGCTGTTTTGACCAAGCTTGCCATTGCGATTGGGTAAGCACCCCAGCAATAACAGCGCGGTAAGGTTGTTGATATTCAGGGACTAAGCCGCCCAGTGGACGGGCTTTATCAAAATACATCACCACTCGACCATTGGGATGTGAGACAAACCAAGCGTCCAGCGCCGCCTCACTTAACTCATCAGGCGACTGGCGCATTCTGCCCACAAAATTAAACTGCCCGTGGTACTTGCCTACATTGGCTAAGGGGATATTTTGATCTTGCAAGCCTTTTAAATAGTGACTGATATTAGTCATATCATAAGCAGCGCCAGCAGCGCGTATCACCCCGAGGTATAACATCGCAATGGTGAGCAAACCTAATAAGGCTAAATGGTGCAAGTATCGGGTTTGATGATGGCCCACACTCACCATCAGCAACACGCTACCCAGCACCATCGCCGCGCCAGACCAGCTTGGAATATTGGCAATCCAAGGCGCTAAATAATGATGCTGATTGTAATCAGGCAACACTAACAACAACACACCGATTAGCACGCCTATCAACGCTGGCAGTAGTTTATCCCAATAAGAAATAAGCTTGAGCTCATCCCATCCTCGCCCTGCTAACAAGGCAAATGCTGGCATAATCGGCAATAGATAATGCGGCTGTTTACCACTAATCAGGCTAAAAGCCAGCAACACTGGAATAAACCAAGCCCAACAAAAACGGACGCCTTGCTCGTGAACAGCGCGACCCGCTTTAGCTAAAGCGCGCCAAATAGGTAAAGCAAATAACCAAGGGAACAGCATCACAGGCAACATCGGCAAATACCAATAAATGGGTCGACGATGCGCAAAAGATTTCACCATACGGTCTGCCGTTTGCCCCCAAAAAATCTCATGCTGATATTGAGCACCGCCATAAATCCCCGCAGGAATCGCCCATGCCAGCAAAATCAAAGCGCCTATGATGATTGCAATCAATAGATTGCGATACCAATGCGCTAACTTCGGTCTATGACCAGCAGCGCTCATCCACCAAGGCGCCAGCACCGCCACAGGCAGTATTTGTAGCAAGATGGTTGGGCCTTTTGCCAGCAAGCCACCAGCGATGGCGAGTGCTACATAAGTCCAGCCTTTTCTGGCTTCACCCTGACTTGCCATTAATAAACCCAGCACGCCCCATACGGTGAAAAAAGCCACCAACATATCGAACATGGTTGCCGTGGTAAACACTGCCCACATGCCGCTACTTAATAAAATCAGCGCTGCCACAGCGCCAATTTGTGGGCGTTCTGGCCATAATCGTTTGGCAATTTGCTGCGTCATCAGCTCCGCGCCTAGCGCAAAAATAGAAGGTAGTAAACGCGGCCAGCTATCATTCACGCCAAACACCGCCCAACCTAAATTCATCAGCCAAAACAGCAATGGCGGTTTATGGCTGTAGGTTGCGCCGTTTAAATATGGCACCAAAAAATCATGATTTAAAAACATATTCCACGCCACGGTGACATAGCGGGTTTCATCAATCGGCAAATACGAGCGACTGCATAATGAGAGCAACACCAAGACTAGCCATAGCGCACCAATATGGACTTGTAGCGTTTGCTGAACCTGCTGTTGTGGATGAGTCATGAAGAATTAGCTTAATAACGATAATTTGAATACGAGAATTTTAGCAGGGTTAAGCCATCATTCTGTTAAAATTAGCGAATGTTTACAGGAATAATTCAAGCCACAGGCAAAATCGAAACCGTCACCCCTGCTGGGGATGACGTCAAACTCACTATTGATATCGGCACGCTGGATATGTCAGACGTTCAAATCGGCGACAGCATTGCCGTCAATGGCGTGTGCTTAACAGCAGTAGCATTGAGCAAGCAACACTTTGAAGCGCATGTTTCAAAAGAAACGCTCAATTGCACGGTAGGGCTTGATGCCCCACGCGAAGTGAACCTTGAAAAAGCACTGCGCCTGTCAGACAGACTGGGCGGGCATTTGGTGAGTGGTCATGTGGATGGCGTAGGTCAAGTCGTCCGCTTTGAGTCCATAGGCGATTGCTGGTTATTAGTGATACGCGCACCACACGCACTGTCTCGCTATGTCGCCATTAAAGGCTCAATAGCGATTGATGGCGTTAGCTTGACTGTCAACGCGGTTGATAAAGATAGTTTCAGCATGAATTTGATTCCTCACACGCTAGAAAATACCGCACTGAAACATTTGGGCGTGGGTAGCCGCGTCAATTTAGAAGTTGACCTGATTGCCCGCTATGTAGAGCGCATGACACAATGGGGCAACGAAAGTGATCCAGCATGAGCGCATTAAACATTAGTCCTATTGAAGAAATCATCAGCGAGATTCGTAATGGTCGCATGGTGATTTTGGTCGATGAAGAAGATAGAGAAAACGAAGGTGATTTAGTATTAGCCGCGCAATTTGCCTCAGCTGAGCACATTAATTTTATGGCCAAACATGGTCGCGGCCTGATTTGCTTAACGCTCACCGAAGCACGCTGCCGCCAACTTAATCTCACTTCTATGGTGGATAAAAACGGCTCCAGCATGCACACCAACTTTACGGTGTCGATTGAAGCCGCAGAAGGCGTAACAACTGGCATTTCAGCGGCTGACCGCGCACGCACCATTCAAGCCGCGGTGGCTAAACAAGCCACTGCCAAAGACATTGTCAGCCCCGGCCATGTATTTCCGCTGGCGGCAGAAAATGGTGGGGTGTTGGTCAGGGCTGGGCATACCGAAGCGGGCTGTGACTTAGCCGCATTAGCAGGCTTAGAGCCAGCTTCCGTTATTTGCGAAATCCTCAAAGATGACGGCAGTATGGCGCGCCTGCCCGATTTAATTGAGTTTGCCGAACAACATCATCTCAAAATTGGCACGATTGCCGATTTAATTCACTACCGTAGCGAAAATGAGTGCTTAGTCGAGCGCAAAGCTGAGCGTAATATCGCAACGCCTTACGGCCCTATGCGTTTAATGGCTTATGCCGATCGCATGGCACAAGAAACCCATTTAGCCTTAGTCAAAGGCACGCCTAGCGCCAACCAAGAAGTGTTGGTACGGGTACACGAACCTTTATCGGTGTTTGATTTGCTAGACAGCAGTAGCCACAGCCATTCATGGAATATGCTGGATGCCATGAAAACCATCAGTACGGCAGAATGCGGCGTGATTGTGATGCTGCATCGCAATGAGCGAGGCGAAGACTTGCTTAACCGTATTATCAATGCCGATGAACCGATACGCCTCAAACAAGATTTACGCAATTACGGCATAGGCTCACAAATATTGCTGGATTTAGGTGTACGCAAAATGAAGCTCTTGGCTACGCCGCGCAAAATGCCAAGCATGGCGGGTTTTGGACTTGAAGTGACAGGATACTTAGAGTCGACTTAATTTGATAGAAAAGATATAATTCGCAACGTGGAAAACGTCAATCTTACTGGACACTTTCTCATTGCAATGCCCGCAATGACAGATCCACATTTTGCAAAATCTGTGACCTATATCTGCGAACACAATGAAACAGGCGCGATGGGCGTGGTGATTAACCACCCTATCGAGATGCGACTCGATGCCCTGTTTAAACAAATCAATCTGAATATCTCCGATTTACCCATCGCCCAGCAAGCGGCGCAATTTGGCGGCCCAGTACAAATCGAGCGCGGCTTTGTGCTGCATCAACCTGCGGGTGATTGGGATTGCACGATTGCCGTCAACGGCAACACCGCACTCACCACTTCAAAAGACATACTAGAAGCCGTTGCCCAAGGCCAAGGCCCAGAAAAAATACTGGTCACGCTAGGTTTTGCTGGCTGGTCGCCAGGCCAATTAGAAGATGAAATTAGCAAAAATGCTTGGCTGACTGTAGAAGCGCAAGACTCGGTGATTTTTGATACTCCCAATGCAGATAAGCTAGATGCCGCCATGCGCTTGCTGGGCTTGGACTTTGCAAAATTTTCTGAGGTGGCTGGGCATGCTTGATACTCGCTCCGCTAATATCAACACGCTACAAGCCATTAATAACGATAAAACCATACAACTCAGCTTCACAGGCACAGTGCTGGGCTTTGATTTTGGCCTCAAGCGCATAGGCGTGGCTTCTGGCGAACATCTGCTTGGCATCGCCCATCCACTGACCACACTCAACGCCGAATCCAACGATGACAGGTTCAATTTAATCGCTGAGCTGATTAAAGAATGGAAACCCAGCACCTTAGTGGTGGGCTTACCGCTTAGCCTAGATGGTGAAGAACACGAAGTCACCCTGCTTTGCAAAAAATTTGCGCGCCGCTTAGATGGGCGCTTTAACTTGCCCATCGTGATGATAGACGAGCGCCTCAGCTCGGCAGAGGCTAGCCAAACACTCAAAGAAATTGGTATTAAAGGCCGCAAACAAAAACCGATGCTGGATCAAATTGCAGCCCAAGTCATATTACAATCCTACTTCGACACGATTACCCATGAAATGAGTAAAAAGCATCATCATGAAGCTACCTAACGCAGAAACCTTATTTGAGACGCTCGCCCAGCGCATTAAGCCGCTGATTACTGCTGATACTGCGCTTGTCGGCATTCATAGTGGTGGCGCTTGGTTAACTGAGCGCTTGCTACCGATTTTAGGCCCCGACTTAGAAAATGGCATGTTAGATGTCTCGTTTTATCGTGATGACTACCACGAGCGTGGTTTACATAGTGAAACCAAACCATCGCAAATTCCATTTGATGTGCAAGATAAACACATCATTCTGATTGATGATGTGTTTTACACAGGCCGTACCATACGAGCAGCGATGAACGAGTTGTTTGATTACGGTCGCCCAGCCAGCATCACACTTGCAGTATTGGTCAACCGTGGCGGACGAGAGCTACCTATCGCACCACAAATTAGTGCTTTTGACACCACATTAGCCGCGTCACAAAACTTACAATTACTGCGCCATGACAATGGTACTTTTTACTTTACGCTGGAAGAGAACACGTAATGCAAAATCCCCAACTGACCGACGACGGCAAGCTCAAACACCTGCTCTCTATTGAAGGACTGCCCAAAAAGATACTGAACCAAATCTTAGATACCGCAGAATCTTTTGTTGGCGTAGCCGAGCGCGAGGTTAAAAAAGTCCCCTTGCTACGCGGCAAAACCGTATGTAATTTGTTCTTTGAAAACAGCACACGTACCCGCACCACGTTTGAAATCGCCGCCAAACGGCTGTCAGCAGATGTGATTACGCTCAATGTCGGCACCTCGTCGCAATCTAAAGGCGAGACCATACTCGACACCATAGACAACCTCACCGCCATGCATGCCGATATGTTTGTGGTGCGTCATGCCCAATCAGGCGCGGCGCACATGATTGCCAAACACGTTGCACCGCACATCCATGTGATTAATGCTGGCGATGGTCGTCACGCTCACCCAACACAGGGCTTGCTGGACGTCTTTACCATCCGACGTTACAAGCCTGAAATGCACAACTTGCGGGTGGCGATTGTGGGCGATGTATTACATTCTCGCGTAGCACGCTCTGAAATTCACGCCCTCACCACGCTGGGTGTGCCAGAGGTGCGAGTGATTGCCCCCAAAACACTATTACCGCAAGACGTTGAAAAACTAGGGGTGCATGTTTATCACGATATGCGGGAAGGCTTAAAAGACGTAGATGTGGTGATGATGCTACGCCTACAAAATGAACGCATGACAGGCGCCATGTTACCCAGCGCGCAAGAGTATTTTAAAACTTATGGCCTCACCCCAGACAAGCTGGCACTGGCAAAATCAGATGCCATTGTGATGCACCCTGGCCCTATGAATCGAGGCGTGGAGATTGATAGCGCGGTGGCAGATGGCAGACAGTCTGTTATCTTGCCGCAAGTGACTTATGGCATTGCGGTGCGTATGGCCGTGATGAGCATTTTGGCGGGAAATTAATTATGAAAATACACATCAAAAATGGCCACTTAATTGACCCTAAAAACGGCATAGACGCTAAGCAAGACTTGTATATCGCAGCAGGAAAAATCGCTGGCATAGGCAAAGCGCCTGATAACTTTACTGCCAACCAAGTCATAGATGCCAGCAATCTAGTGATTATTCCTGGCTTGGTAGATTTATCTGCCAGATTACGCGAACCCGGTTTTGAGCACAAAGCCACCTTAGAAAGTGAAATGCGCGCCGCTGCTGCAGGCGGAGTGACCAGCCTAGCCTGTCCGCCAGATACCGATCCTGTGCTGGATGAGCCGGGTTTGGTGGAGATGCTTAAACACCGCGCTAAACAGCTTAACCAAGCGCACGTTTATCCACTAGGCGCGCTCACCCACCAATTAGCGGGTAAAGAAATTACCGAAATGTGCGAACTCAGCGAAGCGGGTTGTGTAGGCTTCTCACAAGCAGATGTTGCCATTAAAGACACCCAAGTGTTATGGCGCGCCATGCAATATGCCGCCACTTTTGGCTTTACCGTGTGGTTGCGCCCAGAAGAACCTTACTTAGCCAAAGATGGCGTCGCTCATGATGGTGAAGTAGCCGCTCGCCTTGGCTTAAAAGGCATCCCTGCCGCGGCTGAAACCCTAGCCATTGCCAGCATCTTACGCATCGCCAAAGAAACTGGCGCTCAAGTGCACTTATGCAGACTCTCCACAGCCGAGGGCGTCGATATGGTACGTGCCGCCAAGCTAGCAGGGCAAAAGGTCAGTTGCGACGTGAGTGCCAACCACCTCCACCTCACCGACTTTGATATTGGCTACTTTGATGCCAACACCCACCTTAAACCCCCTGTGCGTAGTCAACGTGACAAAACTGCGCTTAGCAATGGCTTAGCAGACGGCACCATAGATGCTATTTGTTCAGACCACACCCCAGTGGATGATGACGCAAAACTTTATCCCTTTGCCGAGGCCGAAGCAGGCGCCACAGGCTTGGAACTGCTATTACCACTGACCCTTAAATGGGCAGCCGATAACAAACTCAGTTTAAGTGCAGCGATTAAACACATTACCCAAGCCCCCGCCCATATTTTAGGGGTGGATGCTGGCGATTTAAGCATCAATGCCAGCGCGGATATTTGCGTGTTTGACCCTAAACAATATTGGAAGATAGAACCCAAAGCGCTACTTAGCCAAGGCAAAAACACCCCGTTTTTAGGTTTGGAATTAGCGGGTAAAGTAAAGTACACCTTGGTCAATGGGCATGTGGTGCATGGCTAGGGCTTGAGATTTTCTCGTTCGTCCTGAGCTTGTCGAAGGGTTCGTCCTTAGATCCCGTCTGTCCTGAGCTTGTCGAAGGGTTTTGAGATTTGACACAGATTCCGTTCGCTCTGACCATAATCCATCATCCCGTTCAGCCTGAGCTTGTCGAAGGCGATATTCTTTTAGTTAAAGCTTAGCCCTTCGACAAGCTCAGGGCGAACGGATGGCAATGGCAATCTACAGCTTAATCCAGCGTCAACAAGCGTCTTAATTTAGGCGTAATCGACTGCTCTAAATCGTCTATCAGCACATACACCACAGGCACAAATAGCAGGCTTAGCGCGGTAGAGGCAAGCAAGCCGCCTATCACCGCCACCGCCATAGGCTCACGGAAGGCGTTACCCGCGCCAAAACCAAGCACCAAGGGCAACATGCCTGCAATCATCGCCATAGAGGTCATAACAATGGGTTTAGCACGTTGTTGGGCGGCTTCTAAAATCGCTTCATGGCGAGATTTGCCTTGGGCGATGGTTTCGATAATACAGTCCACCAACAAAATACCGTTTTTGCCAACGATGCCTGAAAGCATGAGTATGCCGATTACCGAGGGTAATGAGAGCGATTCGCCAGTCAGCCACAATGCCAAACAAGCCCCAAAAATCGAAAGTGGCAAAGCCACCATAATGGTGATGGGTTGAAGCACGGTGCGGAATAAAAGCACCAATACGCCCAGCACAACCATGGCGCCGAACACCATCGCCATTAAGAATGAATCAAACATTTCGCCTAGCAATTCGGCATCGCCAGTATCAAAACGCTGCACAGTTTTTGGGAGATTTTTCAAAGCGGGCAACTGCTCAACCGCGTCTAAACCTTGGCCTAGCGTTGCCTGGTTAAGGTTGGCTTCTAGCGTGATTTGACGTTGCCTATCGTAGCGCAGAATACTGGCGGGGCCAGCGCTAAAGCTCACATCCGCTACCGCAGAAATCGGCAACATCACGCCCTCGCTGTTCGGCACTAATAATTGTCCTATCATTGCGCCATCGGCTTTAGCGCCTGCATTGAGCTGAACACGTAAAGGAATTTGGCGTCCATCCAAGTTGATTTTGGCTAAATTAGAATTTAAATCACCCAAAGTTGCCACGCGACCTGTTTCGGCAATCATGTCGGTGCTAACACCAAAACGTGCTGCATCTTCGGTTCTAGGGGTAATCACATATTCAGAGTGTGGCACTGGGGTGGTTGAAGAAACTTCCTTGAGGATGTTCAACTCGCGCATTTGTTTTTCTAAGGCATTGGCAGTTTGCGCTAAATCATCGGGGTGGCTACTAGCAAGAGAGAAGGTCAGCGCTTTACTGCCGTTTTCATTAAGCACAGCAACGCGGGCATTTGGGATGCTGGCAAAATCTTGCAACACAGTTTGCTCAAAGCTTTTCACATCCATACTGCGCTCAGACCTTGGTTTGAGGCGCACCAACACCGTAGCACGGCGGACTTCGCCATCAATATTCGTATCGACATCCGCCGCACCAGCTAGGGTGTAGACCGATTGCACTTCTGGTCTTTTGCGTAGTGCCTGCGCCATCAAGCCTAATACATGGTCAGTTTGTTCTATGCGCGCACCAGCAGGCAGCTCGACTTGCAATGTGGACTGTGACTTATCTTCAAATGGCATAAAGTCTGTGGGCAGAATTGAGGCGATTGATACCGTCAAGGCCATAATGCCAAGAGCGACAAGTAGCGAGGTTTTAGGCCGCGCTAACACGCGGATTAACCAGGTTTTATAAACTGCCAGCCATGATACAGGGGCATGATTTTCTTCAAAAGGTTTGAGGAAATAAGCCGCCAGCACGGGAGTAATAAAGCGCGCAACAAACAATGAGAAAATGGTGGCAATTGCCACGGTGAGGCCAAACTGAATAAAGTATTGCCCAACCACGCCGCCCATAAAGCTCACAGGCACAAACACCGCCACAATTACAACCGTAGTGGCCACCACCGCCAAGCCAATTTCATCGGCGGCATCCATGGCGGCACGGTAGGCTGATTTACCCATACGCAAATGCCGCATGATGTTTTCAATCTCAACGATGGCATCGTCCACCAGCACACCAGAAACCAGAGAAAGCGCCAATAAACTCACCATATTCAGTGAGAAGCCTAGCAATTGCATCAGCAGAAAAGTAGGAATGACCGAAAGCGGAATCCCCAGCGCGGTAA
>JBMSSY010000009.1:0-19476 GCA_049424605.1 Candidatus Methylopumilus sp. | reverse complement strand
TGCTTGGAAATAAAGCCTCTTTAGACACGCAAATTTGAGCGTTAGCCGCAACTAGGTTTTGCTCTGCTTGACGCACATCAGGACGCGCTTCCAATAAACTCGATGGCAAGCCAACTGGCGGTACTGGCGGGATAGGTAATGATTGAATATCCCCTGCCACAATTTTTAAATCCAAATCGCCAGTTAATACTGCCAACTGGTGCTCAATAATAGCGCGCTGACGAGTTAAATCAGCAAGCTGAGCCTTGAGGTTGCTGTAAGCCACTTCGGCCTGATGCACATCTAATGCTGAAGAAACGCCGCCTTCTAAGCGCCGTTTGGTCAAAGCTAAGCTGTCTTCACGACTTTTCATGCTGGATGTTGATAAAGCGATTTGCGCCTCTAAGCTACGCAGCAATAAATAATCACCAGTCACTAAACTTTTAAGCGATAAATCCACGGTGTCTTTTGCAAACCGAGAAGCCAAGGCTTGAGCCCTTGCTGACTCTTGAGCGCGACGCAATTTTCCCCAAAAATCCAGCTCAAATGTAGTGCCTAGTTTAAGGTTGTAATTACTTCTGGTTGGGCTGACACCGCCGAATATAGGCGTTGCACCAACTTCCGTGACCTTATAACGACTGGCACTTGAATCTAGATTAACTTGTGGAAACAAGGCCGCGCCAACTTCACGCAAATAAGCATCTGCCTGCTCAATACGCGCAACGGCTATTTTAACGTCGGTATTATTTGTGCTGGCTTTTGCAATTAAATCATCAAGCACAGCATCTTGATAAAGCTTCCACCACTGATTGCTAACGGCCTCAGTGCCTTCTGTCGCTTGTGCCTCTTGATAAGCTGTAGGCAAGACCTGCTTAGGCCTTGCGTAATCGGGGCCAACACTCTGACAGCCTGCCAATAATAAGCTAGGCAAAATGACCGTCACTCCTATCCACTGTTTTAACATTATCGTGTTTCTTTCTCTAGCAAGGCTTCATCTTCAACATGGCCATGATGTCTTACATGCTTACCGCTTAACCAAGTGAAGAATAAAGGAATAAAAATAGTGGCAATAAAGGTCGCTAAAATCATCCCGCCAAAAACACCTGTGCCCATTGATCTTCGCGCTGCTGCGCCAGCACCTGAAGCAACAACCAGTGGCAAGATACCTAGCACAAAAGCCATGGAAGTCATGACAATAGGCCTAAAGCGCAATCTTGCCGCTTCAAGCGCCGCTTCTGCCACAGGCATACCCTCTTCCATTTTTTGCTCAGCGAACTCAACAATCAAAATGGCGTTCTTGGCTGCTAAACCAATCAAGGTAATTAAACCAATTTGAAAGTAAATATCATTCGGCATGCCGCGCAATAAAACTGCGAGTAAGGCACCAGCTAGCGCAAAAGGCACCGCCATAATGACAGCCAAAGGTAATGCCCACGTCTCAAACTGCGCTGCCAAAATCAGGAATACCATAATGATGGCAAAACCAAATGCAAATAATGCCGCAGAACCCGTACGTTGTTCTTGATACGCTTGACCTGTCCAAGCAATTTTGTAGCCCTCAGGCAGATTTTCTTTAGCGATACGTTCCACTGTTTTAATAGCATCGCCTGAGCTTACGCCAGGAGCGCCGCTACCAAACACCTTAGCTGAAAGCAATCCGTTGTAGCGCTCCAATTGCTCAGCACCAACGATATTGCTCACTTTGCTGAGCGCAGAAAGTGGAATCATATTGCCATTAGGGTTGGCTGCTGTCGCTTGGCTACGCACATACACCTTACCCAAATCTTCTGGATTCATTCTAAACGCTGGCTCTGCTTGCAATTGCACGCGGTAAGTACGGCCATTGCGGTTAAAGTCATTGACATAAAATGCGCCCATCGTGCTTTGCAAAGTGGCATAAATATCTGCGATACGTACACCTTGTGAAAGCGCCTTGGCCTCATCTACTTCAATCAGCAGTTGTGGCACTGTTGGGCGGAAGAAAGAATTTAGCCCTGTTAGTTTTGGATCAGCTCGCATGGCATCTATAAAGCCATTCAATACCGCCGCAAGCTTAATGGGGTCGGTATCGCGCTGACTTTGCACATACACCTCAAAACCACCAGCAGAGCCTAAACCACGGATAGCTGGCGGATTAACCGCAATAGCCAAGCCATCTGGCTGACTCATGCCTATGCCAAACAATTTACCAACGATATCTGTTGCACTCGTTTTGCGTAGATCCCAATCCTTTAAGCGCACAAACATGGTGGCAGAGTTGGTTTTATTGGCGCCTGTCAGCAACTCAAAACCATTGACTGCAAATTCATGCGCAACAGCAGGGTCATGAGCAATGGCGGATCTAATTGCTTCTGTTGTTTTAGAGGTGCGGTTTAATGTCGCACCATCAGGCATAATCACCACGGTGACTACATAGCCTTGGTCTTCCGCTGGCACAAAGCTACCTGGCACCAGTTTAAAAAGCACCGCAACAATGACCACAATCGCGCCAAACACTAAGCCACCGATAATCTTATGTTTAAGGGTGGTGCTGACTGTGCTGGTATAAAAATGGGTCATGCGACCAAACCCATTGTTAAATCGCTTGAAGAAGGCATTTTCATCATGCGACTTTTTCAAAATCATTGCGCAAAGTGCTGGTGTTAAGGTTAACGCCACAACGCCAGAAATCACCACAGCGATGGCAACGGTGACCGCAAACTGTCTGTACAACTCACCCGCAATACCGCCCTGAAAAGCCACAGGCACGAATACCGCGCACAGCACTAATACAATCGCCACTACCGCCGCCGACACCTGACCAATCGACTTGATCGCCGCAGGTAATGGCGCCATATCTTCTTCACGCATTAAGCGCTCTGTGTTTTCGAGCACCACAATGGCATCATCCACCACAATACCAATCGCCAAAATCATGGCGAACAAAGTTAATAAATTGATGGAAAATCCAAATAAATACAGACCAGCAAATGTACCAATCAAAGAAATAGGCACAGCAATAATAGGAATCAGCGTGGCGCGCCAGCTTTGCAAGAATAAGAAAACCACTAGCACCACTAAGACCAAAGCCTCAGCAAAGGTATGAAATACCTCGTTGATAGTCGCTTTAACAAAGTCACTGGTGTCATAAGGGATGCTATATTGCATTCCGGCTGGGAACTCTGCTTTCAGCTCATCCATCTTCAACTTGATATTTTTGGCAGTATCCAGCGCGTTTGCGCCTGTTTGCAAAAAGATAGGAATCGCTACACCTGGCGTGCCATCTAGCGTTGATGCCACGTTATAGTTCTGTGCACCCAATTCAATACGCGCAACATCTTTAAGATACAAAACACCATTGGGGCCGTCGGCCTTGATAATAATATTGCCGAACTGCTCAGGATCAACCAAGCGCCCTTTTGCAGTCACCGTGTAAACCAGTTGTTGTGCGCTAGGTGCTGGCTCTTGCCCTATCTTACCCGCAGCATATTGGTTGTTTTGCGCGGTAATGGCATTAGAAATGTCGGTAGTGCTTACCCCAAGTTGCGCCATACGGTCTGGGCGCAACCAAACACGCATTGAATAATCTTGCCCACCAAAAATGGTGGCATCCCCCACCCCTTTAACACGCTTAATTTCATCCATCACATTTAGCGTGGCGTAATTACTCAAAAATAAACGGTTATGATTTTTATCTTTTGAGGTCAACATCACCACTAGCAAAATATCGTTCGATTTCTTCTGAACGATCAAGCCATTGCGGCGCACATCATCAGGTAAACGTGGTGTGGCAATATTGACGCGATTACTGACGTTAAAGGTCGCTTGGTCAATGTTAGTGCCAATCTCAAAAGTGGCTGTAATCACTAAAGTGCCGCTGGAGTCGGCGCTAGAGTTGAAATACAGCAAGTTATCAACCCCGCTTAATTGTTCCTCAATCGGCGCAGCAACCGTTTTAGACAAGGTATCCGCACTTGCCCCAGGGTAAACCGCGGTAATTGTGACCGTTGGCGGTGCAATTTGTGGATATTGCGCGATAGGCAACTTGAATGCGGCTGCCAAGCCTGACAGCACGATAATAATAGAGAGTACCGAGGCAAAAATTGGTCGCGTAATAAAAAAGCGTGTGAAATTTTTCATATTCGATTACTTGGCTTTAGCTGATGGATTGGCGGCAGGCATCGCTGGAGGCGTGCCAAAAGGATGTGGGTTAACTGGTGCGCCTGGACGAATCTTAATCAGATTATCAGCAATGACTTGATCACCTTCTTTCAAACCCTCCAGCACCACCCAATCATTGGCTAACCAGCCGCCCTCTTTAATCGGACGAACACTAGCCTGTACTTTGCCTGATTTATCTTTATCGGCCACAAATACAAACTTACCTTGGTCACCCGTCATTACCGCGGTTTGCGGTACCAAAAATACGCCTTGGCGCACACCTGTGGTAATACGCGCTCTTACAAACTGGCCTGGCAACAATTGATGATCACTATTATTAAAAGTCGCTCTTAATTGTTGCGTCCCTAATCTCGGATCAATTTGGCTTGCTGAAAAATTCAACTGCCCTTTTTGCTTATATTCTGTGCCGTCTGGCATCAACAAAGAAACTTCCTTAACATTCTTTTCGCTTAAATGGCCGCCAAGTTTTTGAATTTCACTATCAGACAAGCTAAAGCGCACCCAAATAGGGGAAATTTGCGATACCGTGGTTAATAAGCTGGTATTCGCTGCAACCAAGGCCCCTTCTGAGAATTGGAAACGTCCTGAAACGCCTGTTAATGGCGCAGTCACGTTGGTGTAAGATAAATTCAATTCAGCTTCTTTTACATTGGCTAATGCTTGTTGAAGGTTAGCAAGTGATGTTGCTTTATCACTTGTTGCATTATCGTATTCACGCTGACTAATTGATTGTGTTGCTAATAAGCCATGCAAACGCGATTCTTCGCGCACGGCTTGGTCTGCCCTTGCCTGCTGAGCTAAATAAGCTGCTTTTGCTTGTTGCAAAGCGATTTGATAAGGCGCTGGATCAATTAAAAACATGGTCTGACCAGCGTTCACTGCAGCACCTTCGTCATACATACGTTTTAACAAAATACCGCCAACGCGCGGCCTAATTTCAACCTCTTTTGCACCCTCTGTCTGCGCAACTGCTTCCGCAGTAATCGGCACGCTGGTTGGATGAACCGCAATCACGCTCACTGGCATCACCATGCCAGCGCCTTGTTGAGCCCCATCTTCTTTTTTACCACAAGCCACTAAAGTGACACTTGCAAGCAAAACCGTTGCAAATAACTTCAAAGGAAATTTAGCATCTTGGTGGCTTGAATTTGAGGCTGGCATTAGTAACTCCATGTCTTTTAACAAAATATTGAGATATTTCTTGTTTACATACAACTTTGTATGTATATTATATACAAACAAGCTTGCATGTAAATGTGTATTTTTAAATTAAAATACCATGTTTTACAAAAGGTTAATCTTTTGAATAGGAAAATCTGGCAGTGGTAAGACAAACTAAAGAAAACGCCGAACTGACAAGACAGCGCATTATTGACGCGGCCCGAGAGGTTTTTTTAGCTCGAGGCGTGAGTCGCACCAGCATGGAACAAATTGCCACTCAGGCAGGCGTGACGCGTGGCGCAATATATTGGCATTTCAGCAATAAAACTGAGCTGTTTACCGCGATGCGTGAACAAGTGCTACTGCCACTTATCGATAAAATGGACGACAATCTGCTGATTGAAAATAGCGATGACCCGCTAGGACAAATCGGTAATTTTTTATACGGCACTATCGAAGCGCTCAACGAGTGCGCGCATACCCGCCAAACCTATGAAATCATGATGGTAAAGTGTGAATATGTAGAGGAACTGGCAACGGTGCTGGAGCAGATTTTATGCAATTGTGAGCGCATCTCTCAGAAAATCGAACAGCTTTATGAGCGCGCCAAATCTAAAGGCCAGCTAAAATCGACAGACTCCCCAGCCATACTTGCGATGGACACCCATTTGTTTTTTAGTGGCCTGATGCATCTTTGGGTGAAAGACCTTGATAACAAACATTACCGCAATCAAGCGGCATCCTTAATTAGTAACCACATCAATTTGCGTAGAAAATAAGCCCTGCTTAGCTTATCATAGCGACCTTAGCCTTAGCAGTCGCTTCAAGAAAGAACCCTTCCTGTGCCCAACTTTATTGTCGCCGCCCTCTATAAATTTGCAACGCTCCATGACTATCAAGCCATTCAGCCTAAATTGCTTGATTTCTGTCTCGCACACAATATCAAAGGCACGTTGCTATTGGCCGAAGAAGGCATCAATGGCACCGTTGCTGCCACTCGAAATGAAATTGATGCGCTAATTAGCTACTTAAAAACAGATGCCAGACTGGCAGATTTGGAGCATAAAGAATCTTATGCCGATGAAATGCCGTTTTATCGGATGAAAGTGCGTATTAAAAAGGAAATCGTCACCTTGGGCGTAGAGGGCATAGACCCTAACCGTCAAGTAGGCACTTATGTCAAACCACAGGATTGGAACGCGATTATTTCCGACCCCGATGTGATTGTGATTGATACACGCAACGACTACGAATACGACATCGGCACATTCAAAGGCGCTATTGATCCTAAAACCACTACTTTTAGAGAATTTCCTCAATACGTCAGCCAAAACCTAGATGCTAAACAACATAAAAAAGTTGCTATGTTTTGCACTGGCGGCATACGTTGTGAAAAAGCCAGCGCCTATATGATGGCTCAAGGCTTTGAAGAGGTGTATCACCTGCAAGGCGGTATTTTAAAGTATCTAGAAGAAGTGCCTAAAGAAGAGAGTCTTTGGCAAGGCGAATGCTTTGTATTTGACCAACGGGTTTCTGTCAAACATGGCTTAGAGATTGGTGATTACGATCAATGTCATGCTTGCCGTCACCCACTCTCACCAGAGGAAATGCAAAGCACGCAATATGTGGCTGGTATTTCATGCCCGCACTGCTTTAGCAAACTCAGCGAAGAAAAGCGCGCCAGTGTTACCGAACGTCAAAAACAAATAGCGCTTGCTAAAAAACGTGGCGAAGCACACATTGGAAAAGTCGTTAAAAAAAGCACTAAAACCTCATCTACTACTTAAGAAAATATAATGCAAGATATTGAATTTTTAATGAATACAGAATATGTTGAGCTATGCAACTTGCTTAAGCTAGTTGATTTAGCCGACAGCGGTGGTCGAGGCAAAGCCATGGTCGCAGAAGGCTTGGTCAAAGTTGATGGCACGCTTGAGCTACGCAAAACAGCCAAGATTAAGGCGGGGCAAATCATCGAGTGTGAAGGCAAGCGCATCTTGGTCAGCATAGACCCTAATGCTGAAATCAAGCCACCTAAAGTCAAAGCGCCCAAGGTACGAGGCAAGGGCCAACCTAATCGCCGAAGCGGTGCTGGGGTAAAACCAGCAGGCGCAAAAGCGGCAAAAAAGAGCAGTAAGAGCGCGGAAAAGAAATCGCCATGGCACTAAAATCCACCATCTACAAAGCCGAGTTGCAAGTCTCCAATATGGACAGCAACTACTACGCTGCGCACAGCTTAACGCTGGCGAGACATCCTTCTGAAACAGAAGAACGCTTAATGGTGCGATTAATTGCCTTTGCTTTGTTTGCCAGCGATTCACTGGCTTTTGGCAAGGGCTTGAGTGACGATGAAGAGCCTGATTTATGGCAAAAAGATTTAACTGGTGCGATTGAGCGATGGGTGGAAGTTGGCTTGCCTGATGAACGCGTATTGCGTAAAGCCAGTGGACGCTCAAATCAAGTAGTATTGGTGTTGTATGGCGGACGTACTGCTGATATGTGGTGGGATCAAAACAGTAAAGCCTTGCTCAAGCTAAATAACTTAACGGTGATTAATTTACCTGATACCACAGCGCTAGCAAACGCAGCCACAAGAAACATGAATATCAGTTGCACCATGCAAGACAATGAAATGTTAGTAAGCCACGATACAGGCAGCTTTACCCTGCTACCTGCTGTGTTAAAAGCAGTTTAATTAAGGCTGTTGCTGCATAAATTCTTTGTAAATATTGCGCTCTTTCAAGCATTCACTGCTTGTTTTATCGTCACAAGATTCTCTTAACTTGCAAAAGCAAGTCTTAGCCACCACCTCTTCTAAGAGGCTGAGTGATGATAGGCTGTTTTCTGGCACTTGAGTCATTTGGGCGAATACTTTCAATTAATCAAACAGCGATTACTTTATCTTTTTTCAGATAGTTGAGCTACAAAAATCGGTTTAGCCGCAAAATCAGCGATGGTGCGCAGTCAAAAATGAAATGTTTTTTCGTAGCAAAAGCGCTATTGAACGTGACACAAGCCTGCTTATTAGGCAAAATACAACCTGTTACCAATTCAGCTTTAAAGTGATGCACGCAAAAACAATCACAAAAAGCCTAATACTCTGAAAACAAAAATATTTACGAATTTCTAATGGTGGAAATTAGAAATGACGTAGATAGATGGAGAGATTCTTTATGTCAGCCCATGTAATTCCTTTCGAAAATCTGCGTAATGTTGATGTGCCTTCAGTAGGCGGGAAAAATGCATCATTAGGGGAGATGATTTCGCAGCTTTCTGCTAAAGGTGTGCGCGTTCCTACTGGCTTCGCGACAACTGCCGATGCATATCGCGAGTTTTTGGCACAAAATGGTTTAGATGCCAAAATCGTCAAAGCTCTTGAATCACTGAATGTAGACGACACCATTGCGCTAGCAAGTTGCGGCAAGCAAATTCGCGAATGGATTATGGCGGCACCCTTTCCCGCAGCGCTTGAAAAAGCCATTGCAGAAAATTATGCCACGCTGACCGCTAAATCAGGCAACGGCGCAACCTTTGCTGTGCGTTCATCAGCCACAGCTGAAGACTTACCTGACGCTTCGTTTGCTGGACAACAAGAATCTTTCTTAAATATTCAAGGCTTGGACAATATCCTCCACGCCATCAAAGAAGTATTTGCTTCTTTATACAACGACAGAGCAATTTCTTACCGCGTACACAAAGGCTTTGTTCACGCTGATGTAGCCTTGTCTGCAGGCGTACAACAAATGGTGCGTAGTGACATCGGCTGTGCTGGTGTGATGTTCACTATTGATACTGAATCAGGCTTTCAAGATGTTGTGTTTATCACCTCATCTTATGGCTTAGGCGAAACCGTGGTGCAAGGCGCCGTCAACCCTGATGAATTCTATGTACATAAACCGCTATTAGCGCAAGGCAAGCCTGCCATTGTGCGCCGTACTATGGGCTCTAAACTCATTAAAATGGTATTTAGCGATGCTACGCAAGCGGGCAAAAGTACACATACCATTGATGTAAACCCAGTCGATAGCGACCGCTACTCACTCACCAATGAAGATATTTTAGAGTTAGCCCGTTACGCGATGATTATTGAATCGCATTACGGCTGCCCTATGGATATTGAATGGGGTAAAAACGGCGTTGATAACAAGCTCTACATCTTGCAAGCACGTCCTGAGACAGTGAAATCGCAAGAAGCCAATAACAATGTCACAGAAACTTTCACACTAGAAAAACACTCGGCTAAGCCTATGGTGGTTGGTCGTGCGGTGACTCAAAAAATCGGTACTGGTCCAGTTCGCATCGTACTAGACCCTGCTGAAATGCATTTAGTACAACCTGGCGATGTATTAGTGGCTGATATGACAGACCCTAACTGGGAACCAGTCATGAAGCGCGCTAGCGCTTTGGTGACCAATCGTGGCGGCCGTACTTGTCATGCGGCGATTATCGCTCGTGAATTAGGTATTCCTGCCATTGTTGGTTCTGTCAACGCAACTGATGTGCTACGCGAAGGCGAAGTGGTCACCGTTTCATGTGCAGAAGGTGAATCAGGCTTCGTGTATCACGGCGCCCTACCGTTTTCAGTTAACACCCAAGCTTCAGCCGCATTGAGCAAACCACCTTGTAAAATCATGATGAACGTAGGGAATCCAGACATGGCGTTTGGCTTTGCTAAAACACCAAATGATGGCGTTGGTCTTGCGCGTTTAGAGTTTGTGATTAACAACATGGTTGGCATCCATCCAAAAGCGATTTTGAATGTAGATGCAATGCCAGCAGCAATGCAAACTATCATTAGAAATCGTGCGCGTGGCTATGCCAACCCTACCGAATTCTATATCGATAAAGTGGCTGAAGGCGTGGCGACGATTGCCGCAGCGTTTTATCCAAAACCAGTGATTGTGCGTACTTCTGACTTTAAGTCTAACGAGTACAAAAAATTAGTAGGTGGCGACATTTACGAGCCAGACGAAGAAAATCCAATGATAGGCTTCCGCGGCGCGGCACGTTACATGGCTGAAGATTTCAAAGAATGTTTTGCGATGGAATGCAAAGCCATGAAAAAAGTCCGTGATGTAATGGGCTTGGTAAACGTTGAAATCATGATTCCATTTGTTCGCACTTTAGATGAAGCCAAAGCAGTGACTGAAATCTTAGCGGCTAACGGCTTAAAACGTGGTGAAAACGGCTTACGCCTAATTATGATGTGTGAAATTCCATCTAATGCCTTACTTGCTGAACAGTTTTTAGCATACTTTGATGGCTTCTCTATCGGCTCTAACGACTTAACCCAATTAACACTTGGCATGGATCGCGATTCTGGCATCTTGGCTGATGGCTTTGATGAACGTAATGATGCGGTCAAAGTGTTGTTGCGTATGGCGATTAGCACCGCTAACCGTTTAGGCAAATATGTGGGTATCTGCGGCCAAGGCCCATCAGATCATCCAGACTTTGCGCAATGGCTGGTGGATGAAGGTATACAATCGGTATCGCTCAATCCTGATACCGTAGTTGCCACTTGGCAAAAATTGACGCAAAAATAAGCATCAACCTTAATGAAACGCTCTGCTTTATTTATCTCTGATAGCACTGGCATGACCGCCAGTGCATTAGGCAAACTGCTTGAGCATTTTCCGCACACTGAGTTTACTCACGTTCGCCTGCCCTTTACCGACACTCAAGATAAAATTGAACTGGCGAAAGCAGCCATATTGCAAGCAACGCAACAAGATGGCATTCGACCAGTGGTGATTATGTCGCTAGGCAATATCGAGCTACGTACTTCACTTAAGCAAGTTGATGCTTATTATGTCGATCTCTTTAGCACCTTTATTGACCCGCTGGGTGTTGAGCTTGGCGAACGTCCATTAACAGGCTCTGGCATTGCCCACGGCGCCATGGGGAGTAGTTATTCAGACCGCATGGAAGCGATTAACTTCACGCTCAACCATGACGATGGCATGACTAATAATGGCCTAGAAGAAGCCGAAGTGATTTTGGTAGGGGTGTCACGCTGTGGCAAAACGCCCACCAGCATTTACTTGGCAATGCAATTTGGCATTAAAGCAGCTAACTACCCTTTGATTCCAGAAGACTTCGAGCGCGGCAATTTACCAGCAGCGCTGATGCCGCATATTCATAAGATATTCGGCTTAACCATTAAGCCTGAGCGTTTACATTCGGTACGCAATGAAAGACGTCCTGACAGCAAATATGCCTCTCTTGAGAATTGCAAACAAGAAATCGCCACTGCTGAAAATTTAATGCGTAATGCGGGAATTACTTGGGCAGATTCAACCAGTCGCTCTATTGAAGAGCTATCTGCCATCATTTTACAAAGACTGCGTATTCAAAAAGCCTAAAACCCATTACTAAAAGTTACCTGATAGCCCAGCAATCAATGGCGGCTCATCCATCAAAGCAATCTGCTCTCTTAGCTCCAATATCCTATCTTGCCAATATTGTTGGGTGTTAAACCAATTAAAGGCCAGTTTAAAGGCGGGATCATCCCAACGCCTTGCCAGCCAAGCCGAATAATGAATAAGGCGCAAAGTTCTTAGCGCCTCAATCAAATGCAGTTCGCGCGGATTAAAATCATAAAAATCTTCATAGCCCAAAAGAATTTGATTGAACTGCTTTTGCATGGCGCCAGCATCACCCGACAACATCATCCATAAATCCTGTATGGCAGGCCCCATGCGGCTATCATCAAAGTCTACAAAATGCGGGCCAGCATCGGTCCACAGCAAATTGCCCATATGACAATCGCCATGTAGCCTTAACAAAGCAATATCACCTGCTCTATCATAACAACGCCTAACCCCATCCAAAGCTTGTGCCACAACGCCCTGATAAACGGTAGCAAGTTCTTTAGGCATCATGCCTTGTTCAAGCAAGTAATGACTCGGCTCTTCACCGAAGGTTTGAATACTTAACTCAGGACGGTATTGAAAATTGCTCAGTGCACCTATGCTATGAATACGCCCAATAAAACGACCTATCCACTCTAATACGCCTTCTTGATCTAACTCTGGCGCCCGTCCGCCATGTTTGGGGAATATAGCAAAACGAAACTCCTTAAAACTGAACAAAGTTTTGCCATCCATTGCAATTGGGGCAACAGCAGGAATCTCAGCATCTGCCAAGCTTTGCACAAAAGCATGTTCTTCAAGAATGGCGGCATCATCCCAACGCTGCGGGCGATAAAACTTGGCGACCAAAGGTGGCGCGTCTTCAATACCGACTTGATACACGCGATTCTCATAGCTGTTAAGCGCTAACAATCGCCCGTCTGTCGCCAGACCTAGGCTATCAATCGCATCGAGAATGCAATCTGGGGAGAGATTTGAAAATGGGATGGTGTTTTGATCCATCCCACATTTTACAACGTAATCAGACTTACTTTAGGAATGGTTTGAGCTTACTCATGATTTCATCAGAGCTAGGATCCACATCGCTACTGTAAGCGTATACCTGCTTGCCGCCTGGCAAAATCACGTATTTATAAAAATTCCACATTGGCGCTTGCTTAGTCAGTGCAATCAACTGTTTATGCAAAGGATTAGCGTTAGGGCCCGTCACCGAGGTCTTAGTAATCATCGGGAATTTGACTGAGTAAGTATTAATGCAAAAATCCCCTATCTCTTTATCGCTGCTCAGCTCTTGCTTAAAGTCGTTAGAGGGAAAGCCTATCACTAGCAAGCCTTTGGACTGATAGCGCTTATACAAAGCTTCTAGTGTCTCAAACTGAGGAGTAAAGCCACATTTACTAGCGGTATTTACCACAAGAATAGGCTTGTCTTGATAATCACATAAGTTAATCTTAGCGCCCTGCAAGGTCGTAAACTGGTGATTGTATAAGTCTGGGCAAGCTGCAAAGCTGGTAATAGAAAGCGACATTATCATTATCCCTATTGCTGTTTTAAACATTTTTACCTTATCCATAAATTAAATATTGTTTTAATCTGACTTGGCCGCTAATGAATGGTTCACTTCTAAAAAAGCAGTGACAAAGCTTGTGAAGAAACAAGCTAGGCGCTAATATTCAGCCATCGGTTGAAAAGAGGTGTGTTGTGGATATTCATGTTGGCGAGATATACGGCAAACAGACCACAGGCAAGTTTGTGATGTACAACGTGCTTAAAGTAAGCAAGAGCGTCATCACCCTGCAAAACATTGATAATCCATTGAGTTTATTTGAGACGAGTGCAGAGAAATTAAGCGCATCAGGCTATATCCGCATCAGCCAAACGCCTTATATTGATTTAGAAGCCTCAACAGCTAAACGCCGAAAAGCCAGCAAAAAGCCAACACGTTGCCCATTAACTTTTGATTTTTTAGAAGAGCGGGCAGATAGCGAACGCCCTGCCCCCATCATGCCAGACTTGTTTACCGCTCAATCCTGAGGCGGCCCGCCCCATAAGTCATGGCCATCAGCGTCATAGATTTGCACTTCAACAAAATCGCCAGGCGTTAAGCCTTCAGCATCTGCTAAATAGACTACCCCATCAATTTCAGGCGCATCTGCTTTAGTGCGACCAATCGCTTCAATATTGCCATCCTCATCTTGCACAATCTCATCAACAAGCACCGTTTGCATACTGCCTATTTTGGCTTGTAGCTTAGCAGCGCTGATACGCTCTTGCACTTCCATAAAGCGAGCTAAACGCTCTTGTTTAAGCGCTTCTGGCACTTGGTCTGGCAAAGCGTTTGCCGCAGCGCCATCCACCGCAGAATAGGTAAAACAGCCTACCCTGTCGAGTTGAGCTTCTTCTAAGAAATCGAGCAACATTTTGAAATCATCTTCGGTTTCGCCAGGAAAGCCGGCAATAAAGGTACTACGCACGGTAATATCAGGGCAAATGTCACGCCAAGCTTTGATACGCGCTAAATTATTCTCACTGCTTGCTGGGCGCTTCATGGCTTTAAGAATGCGTGGGCTGGCATGTTGAAATGGCACATCCAAATAAGGCAAAATCAAACCATCTGCCATTAAAGGGATAACCTCATCTACATGCGGATATGGATAAACGTAATGCAAACGCACCCAAACGCCCAACTCGCTTAAGGACTGAGTAAGCTCCGTCATGCGAGTTTTGACTGGGCGACCGTTCCAAAAGCCGCTTCTATACTTCACATCGACCCCATAAGCTGAGGTGTCTTGTGAAATCACCAAAATTTCAGATACACCAGCATTAACAAGGTTTTCCGCCTCATTCAATACCTCACCCACAGGGCGACTCACTAAATCGCCACGCATGCTTGGGATAATGCAGAAACTACAACGATGATTACAACCTTCTGAAATCTTTAAATACGCATAATGGCTAGGCGTTAAACGTACCCCTTGCGCTGGCACTAAGTCCACATAAGAATCGTGCGGCTTAGGTAAATGAGCATGTACCGCTGTCATCACTTCTTCAAGCGCATGTGGGCCAGTAACTGCCAGCACGCTAGGATGCGCGGTTTGCACTACGCCACTTTTTGCACCTAAACAACCTGTCACAATCACTTTACCGTTTTTATTAATGGCTTCGCCTATCGCATCAAGCGATTCCTCAACAGCACTATCAATAAAGCCACAAGTATTAACCACCACTAAATCAGCTTCTTCATATGTGCCAGAGATTTCATAGCCTTCTGCACGTAATTGAGTGAGAATACGCTCTGCATCTGAACCAGCTTTAGGGCAGCCTAGTGAAACAAAGCCAACTTTAGGTGTATTGTTTGAACTCATTAAAATTAACCTACTTGAATATTAAAAATGTATATCATTGCCATTGCTTGGATTTACGTTACTTTCTTAATGGCCGCCACCGAAGCTAGCTTGACGGCGGGCATCTTAACTTTTTTGTTTTACGGCTTAATTCCTTGTGGCTTGTTGCTATGGATTCTTGGCGCGCCACAACGTCGACGTCAACGAGAAAAATTACTCCAAGAAGAACTTAGTCAGCCAGATAGAGCCGATTCCCAAGCCGATTAAACCGACCTGAGCAATGGTTGCCTTTAACTCGGTGCGCTTATGCAAACCAGGAATCAAATCGGCAACCGCCACATACAACATACTTGCTGCGGCAAGCCCTAATATAGTTGCAATCCAGTTTTGTACTGTTTGCAAAGCAAAATAAGCCAAAACCCCACCAACAACTGTGGCAAGACTTGAAAATAAATTAAACAATAAAGCTTGTTTTTTGCTGTAGCCAGAATGTAGCAAAATCAGAAAATCGCCGACTTCTTGTGGGATTTCGTGGGCAATAATCGCCATGGCCGTCACTGCACCCAATCGCACATCAATCATAAATGCTGCGGCAATTAAAATGCCATCAACAAAATTATGAAAGGTATCGCCCACCATAATCATCATGCCGCTACGACCTGAATCATGGTGATGCCCGTGAGCATGCGGCTTGCTAATAGAAGGTGTTTTGCTGGTAACGGCTTTGAACTTGCTTGGCTCCCCGTAGGCTGGGCAATCATCTTCGGTGTGCATGGCATGCGCTTCGCAGTGTTCGCCATGACAGTGTCGCCATAGCACTAATTTCTCAAGCACAAAGAACAACAAAATACCGAACAGTACGGTTGCCGCCATATTCTCCACACTGCTGGCTTCATGAAAAGCATGCGGCAATATTTCCAGAAATACCGCCCCCAACATCGCGCCAATCGCATAGCTAATCAACATTGGAATCCATTGCGTGCGTGCGTTCAAGGCTACAAAGCCAGCGCACATCACGCTCAGCACGCCGCCAAGCAAGCTCGCAGAGATAATCCAAGTTAAGGTAGGAATATGGGCGTTAAACATAGGTTATTAGCTATTTCTGTGTGTTAAGCGGATATTATAAACGAGCTGTCAAGCCCTGCTCACTCAAACCAAATCATCGTGGCCATTCGACCCGTCACGCCATCACGTCTGAATGAAAAATACTGAGATGGATTACTAAAGGTACATTCGCCTCCACCGTATATTTTTGTGACGCCCTGCTGGTGAAGGCGTTGCCTTGCAATGCCATACAAATCGGCTAGCCACTTATCGCCGCAAGCCTGAAAAGCCAGCGCTGCCTGAGCATCTTGCGCTATAAACGCAGCGCGGACTTCGCTGCCCACTTCAAATGCTTGCGGCCCAATCGCAGGCCCTAGCCAAGCCATGAGCTCATGAGCTTGAAATCCAAGTGATTGAATCGTGGCTTCAATCACACCATCACATAGGCTGCGCCAACCCGCATGAATAGCTGCAACCGCCATCCCTTGCTGATGACATAGCAACACTGGCAAACAATCCGCTGTCATGGTCACGCAGACGATATTTTTAGCGAGGCTATAGGAAGCATCGGCTGCTGGCAAACTAGCGCCACTGGCCGCATCAATCACATCAATACCATGTACTTGGTTAAGCCATACTGGCTCAGACGGCAAATAAGAGCGCAATTGCTGGCGATTTTGAGCCACAGCTAAAGCATCATCTTGCACATGCGCGCCTAAATTCAAGCTGTGATATGGGGCTAGGCTAACGCCGCCCATGCGCGTTGTTTGCAGGGCTTTTACATTCGGTGGCGCAGGCCAATCCGGAATAATTAAAGCCTCACTACTCAACATCCTCGTCGCCTTCATCCGCCTCAATAAGCGCTAAGTCATCGTCATCATCAAAATCGTCGTCCTCATAGTCTTCATCAGACAAATAAGGCTCTTCACTAAACTCAAACGGTTCATCAGGTGGCATATCTTCATGACGCATCGCTTCCAACAGGGCTTTCATGTCATCTGCCAATTCAATCTGCCATTCCATAGGCTCAAGAGTAGCAGGATGAATCAAGCCCAATTTAATGGCATGCAATGCCTGTCTATCAAAACCTTGAACAAAATCTCTTAACGTCTGCGTCATGGCTCTTAAAGGAATAATGCCTTTGTAGCCATAAACAGCGTCGCCAACTATAGGCGCTTTTAAAAATTGCATATGCACACGAATCTGATGCGTGCGCCCAGTCTCCAAATTGCAACGCATATATGTATGCACAGCAAAGCGCTCCAATACTTCATAACGAGTGACGGCGGGTTTGCCCATCTTATTGATGGCCATTTTTGTACGAGAGTGTGAGTGACGGCCGATAGGCTGATCTATTTTGCCATTACGCCATACCTGTCCCCAAACAATGGTGCGGTATTCGCGCTTAACTGTTCTGGCTTGAAGTTGCCGTACCAAGCTAGTTTGCGCAGCCAAGGTTTTAGCCACCACCAATAAGCCGCTGGTATCTTTATCGAGTCTATGCACAATGCCAGCACGCGGTAATTCATGTGCATGCGGTACATGATGCAAAATAGCATTTAACAAAGTGCCGTCCCAGTTGCCAGCCGCAGGATGCACCACCATTCCTGCTGGTTTGTTAACCACCAGAATATGCTCATCTTCGTAAACTATGTTAAGCGGGATGTCCTGCGCAATAAAAGCGCTTGATTCAGGCTTTTCTTGCATATGCACTAATATTTTTTCACCGCCCCACACTTTATTTTTAGAGGTGCTGGCCTCGCCATCCAAAGTCACCAAGCCTTGTTTAATCCAAGCTTGAAGGCGTGAACGCGAGTGTTCAGGCAACATACGCTGTAAAGCTTGATCTAAACGCAATCCTCCCAAATCTTGTGGGATAATAAGAGAAATAGGTGTGCTTTGAGTCATCAGTTATAATCAGTTTTAAAGTTAAATCAATCAAATTTTTTAGGTATTAATCAATGAAATACAGTTTAGCGTTTTTTGTAGCCATTTGGCTCACGGGTTGCAGTATTTTTGGTGCGCCAACCGAACTTGACGAAACTAAAGGCTGGACGGCTGAACGCATTTATCAAGAAGCGGACACAAAAATGCGTGACCGCGATTATGAAAAAGCCCTCAAATACTTCAAAGTATTAGAGTCTCGATATCCTCATGGCAAATATGCAGCCCAAGCACAATTAGAAACCGCTTATGCTTATTACAAAAAATCCGACCCTATTTCATGTACTGCGGCGGCGGAACGCTTTATTAAGCTGCATCCCAACCACCCTAATGTTGACTACGCTTACTATATGCGTGGCCTAGCAAGCTTTACTGAGCGCGGTGTGGTAGACAAGCTGACCAGCCAAGAAATTAATGACCGCGACCCTAAAGCCATGAATGCCTCATTCTTAGCATTCAAGGAGTTAATTACCCGCTACCCAGATAGCCGCTATGCAAAAGATAGTGCTTTGCGTATGACTTATCTGGTAAATGCTTTGGCAGCCCACGAGCTACACGTTGCACGCTACTACATGAAGCGCCAAGCTTACTTAGCCTCGGTGAATCGTTGCAAGTATGTGTTAGAAAACTACCCTCAATCTACCAGCCTAGAAGAAGCGCTAGTGATTATGGTCAGCGCTTATGACTTGCTTAATATGCAAGATCTTAAAGAAGACACCATGCGCGTTCTTAAACAAAACTATCCGAATAGCAAAATGTTTGCTAAAGAAGCCCCTAGCGATGAGCGTGCTTGGTGGAAGTTCTGGGATAGCTTATAAACGCATCAAGTTAAGTTCCCACACAAACTAACAGCACCAAAAATTAAGCACCGCGATCATAGGCGGTGCTTTTTTATTGCCGCTTATTTCTATTTCTTTTTTCTAGGCGCTCTTTTCGCTATCTCAAGGCCTGAAGCTTTGTGTTTGCTTTGCTTGGCTTCATCAACTTTACGTGCGTTTAATTCAGCACGTTGCGCTGTCTTACGACGACGCATACTGACGATGCCTTCACCTTGAACCCGTTTATCTGGCTCAGCAAATGGGTTCTCGCCCTGATTAAACTGCACACGCAAAGGCGTACCTGTTAACTGGAAAGTCTTACGGAATACGCCTTCTAAAAAGCGTTTATAAGTATCTTTAACACCATCGACGTGGTTGCCATGAATCACTACGATAGGTGGATTACTGCCGCCTTGATGCGCATATCGCAACTTAGGACGGATACCTTTGCTAATCGGTGGCTGATGCTGTGCAATTGCATCAATCAACACACGGGTAAGCTGTGGCGTAGAGAGTTTTGCCATCGCCGCTTTATAAGCGCCATCCACAGAGGTAAATAACTCAGGCAAGCCTTTTTTGCGTAAGGCTGAGATGTAATGGAATTTTGCAAAATCTAAAAACTGTAATTTACGATCAATTTCTCGTTTTATC
>JBMSSY010000008.1:0-22066 GCA_049424605.1 Candidatus Methylopumilus sp. | reverse complement strand
GACCTCCTGGTAGAGAAGCTATTTTATTTTCTAACTCCAGCACTAGCAGTGTGGCCGAAAGGTCTTCACTCGTCAAGTTAGTCAGCGTAATCAAAGCTTGTATATTAATGGGGTCAAATCCCATTAAATCAAGGAGTGCGTTGGGCTCAGCGCTTGCTGTATTACTGACAGTTGGGCTGATTAAATGCGACAGATGTGGCGCCAACTCATCAGTGATGTCTTGGATAGTGTCCACTAATTTTGCGCCTTGTTTAATAAGTTGATGACAACCTTTGGACATGGGCGAATGAATAGAACCTGGAATTGCAAATACCTCACGACCTTGTTCGGCGGCACATTTTGCGGTGATGAGAGAGCCGCTCTGCATATTAGCTTCCACCACTAAACAGCCCAGACTGAGTCCGCTAATCAGACGATTTCTTCGTGGGAAGTTTTGTGGGCGTGATGGCGTTCCAATTGGAAACTCAGAAATAATCAATCCCTGAGCAGCAATTTGATGCGCAAGCTCACGGTGTTTTGCTGGATAGACAATATCCAAGCCAGTGCCAACCACGGCAATTGTTTTTCCCTGAGGGTTTTTCAATGTACCGCGATGGGCTGCGCCATCAATGCCAAGTGCCATGCCACTGACAATGCAAAAACCCTGTTCAGACAGCGCACGGGCAAATTCCTCTGCATTTTTTTCGCCCTGCACAGAGGCGTTGCGGCTACCAACGATGGCAATTGCTGGCATGCTGAGGCAATTTAAATGGCCTTTTGCATACAGGACGGGGGGTGGATCGGCAATTTCTAGCAGTGCTTGTGGGTAATGTTGATCGGCTAAAGTGATGAGATGATTGTCATCTTTTTCTAACCATTGCAGTGCTGATGTGAGCGTGTCTAAAGGGGCTTCTTGCTTGATGAGGTTGGCAACAGATTCAGCAACAACTTGCTTGAGGTCCTGATGGGAGGCGTTGAAGATATTCTCTGGGCTACCAAACTGTCTAAGTAGCTTGCAAATGCCTTGCCCACCCAAGCCATGGATTTGTTGTAGGCGTATCCATAATTCGGCTTCTGTTGGGTCTTGCTGGGACATATTTTATTCAGGCGTTTCCACTAAATCTTCTTTGCTGATGGGTTCTGAGGCTTGCATAACGAGTGCGTAAGCAACATGTTCAAATGTTCTAAACACCATCAATAATCCTACTCGCTCATTGGGTAGTTTAATCAGGTTTGCATTGTTTGCGGAATTATTTTTTGGCTTGCGTTTTAGGTAGCGACCAATATGCTGAATACTAAGCACGTGCCCCTCTTCCAAGCCATCTTTTTTGCCTAGATTGATGGTAACAACGCGATTACTACCAGTCTCTGTAAGCCCACCATCTATTGATAGAATCTTCCCCTTTACTTTGTTTTCAGGGGTATGGGGAACGAGGTTAGTTTGTACTTCTTCACGCGCTTCTATTAATTTGTCATCGCTAAAGATTTCTTCTTTTGCACGGGTGATTTCAGCAGTTGCAGGCTCACCATATTTAATGATTTTTGCATCACCAAGATAGCGAGCTTCTAAGCCTAAAGTTTGTTTGCTGTCGGGGTCAATCAGGCGATTACCAACACGATAAATATACCATTGTAGACCTTGAGTTTTCTTAATTTGATCGATATATACTTTATCGCCATGGCTGAATAAAACGCGATTCTCACCCCCTGCGATAATTGTGGGGGCATTATCTAATTGATGTGCCTCAATCAATAGCGGCTTATTAAGAAAGGGCGCGATAACCTGAGGAGATATGGTGGGAATCGCTTCCCTTTCTAAAGCTTCAATACGCACTTCAGGGGATAAAATCACCTCTGTTGATGCAGTCCCTTCAGCGGGTGAAGTCGCCTCAGGTGATGATTTAACGGTTTCAGGCAGCACGCGTAATTGCGGCTTGCCATTGTTGACATCTAATACTATGACATCGCCAGGATAAATCTGGTGAGGATTAATAATCTCCTTCTGATTAATTTTCCAAACTTCCCAAGGGTCTTTGAGGAATTTTGACGCAATGCTCATTAAAGTATCGCCTTGAGTAACCACATAGCGATCTGTTTGTTTATTGGTAGTTGCATTGTTTGTATTTGGGTTGTTTGGCGTTTCAGCGGCCTTAGCTTCAGTAGGTGCATTGGGCGCTGTGCTGGGGGCGCTAGCGGGCGCTTGTGTTTCTGGTTTTTTATCGCTGGCATCAAACATAATCACATCGCCAGGGTGAAGCTCATGGGGGTTTTTAATCTCAGCCTTGTTAATTTTCCAAATTTGCCAAGGATCTTTGAGGAATTTTGTAGCAATTCCCCATAAAGTATCACCTTTAACAACCACATAACGATCTGGGTGGTTGTCTTGGAGAGCAATATCGTTATCTGTAGCGTGCGCCGTCAAACAACAAAACATCAGCAGGGTTATAATAGTAGAGCGGAGCATCATATTGGTTTTTTCAACAGTGTTAAGATTTAATAAAAAAGCACAAAAGCTGTATTAGATTCTGCATTTTATTTGTATAACAATCAAGTTTTTATGGCAAAAAACATGGCAATATTAGACATACTTCATTATCCAGATCCCCGCTTGTACACAGTGGCAAAGCCTGTGTCGCAAGTGGATGCAAAAATTCAGCGCTTAATTGATGACATGGCTGACACCATGTATCAAGCGCCGGGTATAGGCTTGGCTGCAACCCAAGTGAATGTACATCAGCAAATTATTGTGATTGATATTAGCGAGGCCAAGAATCAACTACAGGTTTTTGTGAACCCCATCATTAAAACTAAAACGGGCTCGCAAGAGTATGAAGAAGGTTGTTTGTCTGTGCCCGGGGTTTATGAGAATGTGACGCGCGCTGAAACGGTCATGATTGAGGCGCTAGATAGAGATGGCAAGCCTTTTACGCTAGAGGCCGATGGGCTAATGGCAGTGTGCATCCAACACGAAATGGATCATTTGCTTGGTAAAGTCTTTGTGCAATATTTATCACCACTTAAACAAAATCGCATCAAAACAAAAATGCAGAAAATGCAACGTGGCCGATAATCAACAGCATTTAAAAATCATTTTTGCGGGCACGCCAGATTTTGCCGTGCCCGCTTTAGCCGCATTGATTGAAGCGGGGCATCAAGTAGGGCTAGTGCTCACTCAGCCAGACAGGCCCTCAGGCAGGGGCATGAAGTTAAAAGCCAGCCCTGTTAAAGCTTTGGCTTTGCAACATCAAATTGAAGTATTTCAGCCAGAAACCTTAAAGGATTTAGAAGCTCAAGCCCATATTCAAGCGGTAAAAGCCGATGTCATGATAGTGGCGGCCTACGGCTTAATTATTCCAACTGCGGTGCTCAATATGCCACGGTTTGGATGCTACAACATTCATGCCTCTTTGTTGCCGCGCTGGCGTGGTGCGGCGCCTATTCACCGTGCTTTGTTGGCGGGCGATGCTGAAACTGGTGTGACCATTATGGAAGTTGTGCCAGCGCTGGATGCGGGCGCCATGGTTTCAAAAGGGGTAGTGCCGATAGGCGAAAGAGATACTACGCAATCGTTACACGATCGCTTGGCTACAATGGGTGCCGATTTAATGGTAGAAGCCATGCAACACTTGGCTGAAAATGCGCAGTTGCCAGCAACGCCACAAGACGAATCTTTGGTGACTTATGCTGCAAAATTGCAAAAGTCAGAGGCGAGTATTGATTGGAATCAGCCCGCTGAATGGATATCACGCCAAGTACGTGCGTTTAATCCTTTTCCTGTTGCCCATGCCATGCTCAACGGTGAAGTATGCCGCATTTGGATGGCTACAGCTGCCCAAACGCCATCTAACGCTTCCCCAGGCACAGTGTTAGCAATAGGCGAACATCTGCAAGTAGCTTGTGGACAAGGGGTGTTGTCGATAGAGGAGTTGCAATTACCGGGCGGCAAGCGCTTAAAAGTAAAAGAATTTGTAGCTGGGCATGGCTTAAAAGTCGGTCAGCGTTTTGAGTAAGTTTAATTTTTATTTTATGAGATTGGTCAAATAACACGTGCATATCTCACAACAGATTGCTGCTGAGGCAGTCGGACAAGTTTTTGCAGGGCGTAACTTAGGCATGGTTTTAGAAAGCCTGTTTGCAAGACATCACCATATCACCCCACAGCAACGTGCAGTTGCCCAAGATTTGAGTTATGGGACTTTGCGTTTTTACGGAACGATACAAGCCCTGTTAGACCAACTGTTGCAAAAGCCTTTAGACGATGCACGCTTGCATTGCTTATTGCTGGTGGCTATTTATCAATTGCAGTATGACAAAGCAGCCTCGCACACGGTGGTAGATCAAGCGGTTAAGGCTGCTGGGCAATCCAAAAAAAGCTGGGCTAAAGGCTTGGTGAATGGCGTGTTGCGTAATTTTTTACGTCAGCAGGCGGCTTTGCTGACCACGCTTGAAGGCAATGAATTCGCCACCTATTCTTATCCTGCTTGGTGGATTAGCAAGCTTAAACAGCAATATCCAGCGCACTGGCAGGCCATGTTAGAGGCTGGCAATCAACATCCGCCGATGACTTTGCGTGTCAATCAGCGAGCAATCTCAAGCACTGATTTTGTGGCTAAACTCAATGCAGAAGGCATCGCTTCACAAGCCTTGGGGCTCAATGCCGTGGCCTTAGATAAGCCAATACCTGTAGATCGCATTGCTGGGTTTTCGGCTGGCGAAGCTTCTGTACAAGATTATGCGGCGCAACTTGCGGGCTATGTTTTGGACTTAAAAGATGGGCAGCGCGTACTTGACGCTTGCTGTGCGCCAGGCGGCAAAACAGGTCAGATTTTAGAATTGGCAGATGTGGAGCTGGTGGCGGTAGATAATGATGCGACTCGAATTATTCGCACGCAAAGCAATCTTGATCGCTTAAAGCTACATGCTAGCTTGTTGGTGGGCGATGCGGGCAAAGCCGAGGATTGGTGGGATGGCAAACCGTTTGACCGTATTTTGGCTGACGTGCCTTGTACCGCCTCTGGGATTGTGAGGCGCCATGTCGATATTAAATGGTTGCGGCGCGAGGCAGATATTGCCTCATTTGCTAAACAACAAGCGCAGATATTGCCGTCTTTGTGGCAGCTATTAGCAAAGGGTGGTAAATTGCTTTATGTGACCTGCTCAGTGTTTCAAGAAGAGAATCAAATGCAAATTGATCATTTTCTCAACACCCATTCAGACGCGGAGCAGTTACCCTTAAACGCACCATGCTCAAGCTTGAGTTTAGAAAATGGACAATTACAACCGAATGCCCAGCATGATGGTTTATTTTATGCCTTATTACAAAAACGCTAAGCGTCTTTACGCAGGCCTTAATTTTTTAGTTTTACTGCTATGTTTTGCCTTTAGCTCGGCTGCATACGCCGCAAGCAGCTTGCACATCAAAAGCGCAGAATTGATTGCGATGGAAGATGCTTATGCGCTGACCGCCGATTTTGATATCAGCTTAAGCCCTGTGATTGAAGATGCTTTAAACAAAGGCGTGCCACTCACTTTTATGGTGGAGTTCCAGCTAAGCACGCCACGCCGTTATTGGTTCGATGATGAGATTGTCACCCAGACTGAATATTTGACCTTGAGCTACCATGCCTTGTCCCGTCAGTATTTGGTCAATCGTAATAATCACCAACAGTCTTACGCCACCTTGCAACAAGCCAAAGAAGAATTCTCTAAAGTAAAACCTTGGCTGGTGGTGGACAAAAAGCTACTCAAAAAAGGCGAAGCTTACTCTGCCGCGATTAAAATCCGTTTAGATCAAACCAAATTACCCAAGCCTCTCCAAGTTGAAGCCATAGGTTCGGATGATTGGGCTATTGCTTCTGAGCGCTATCGTTGGGTACCTGTGTTCACGTTCTAGTATGAGCAATTGCTGATGCGATATATTGTTTTTATTACCGCAATCCTAGGCGCAGGATTGCTCTATCTGCTTTCACATGCCAGTGGTAACGGCAATGTGTCTGGCGCAGACTACACCTTGTTGCTAGGCCTGAATATTGGGCTGGCAACGGCATTGCTATTGTTAATCGCTTATCAACTGGCTCGCCTGTTTAAACAAATGCGTGCAAGGGTGATTGGTAGTCGGCTTAATTTGCGCCTGTTGGGGGCATTTGCCTTAATGGCGATTACCCCGGGCGTCATCGTCTATGCAGTTTCGGTCAATTTTCTTACCCACTCTATTGAGTCTTGGTTCAATGTGAAGGTTGAAGCCGCGCTTGAGGGTGGCGTGCGTTTGGGGCAAAGCTCACTGGATGCGATGTTGGCAGACCTTAAGCAAAAAGGCGATGGCATGGCTTTAAATCTTGCTTTTCAGCCGACCAATTCACAATTAACGGTGCTCAATGATCTGCGTGAAAAAAGCGGTGTGCAAGATGCCGTGTTGCTCACCATGCAAGGCAAAATTTTAGCGTTTTCAAGTAATGATGCCACCAGCTTTTTACCAGATACTCCTAGCCTAGATCAGTTAAGGCAAGCGCGCCAAAAAGACTTTGGCATTATTGAGCCGATTACAGGCAAAGGCCTGTATTTGCGCGCATTGATTCCAGTTAACATGAATGACATCGGCGGTGAAACGCGCATTTTGCAGTTATTGCAACCCGTGCCCAAGCAACTTTCTAATACTGCTGAAGCCGTCCAAAATGTTTATCAAGACTATCAAGAGCTATCACTGAGCCGTGAATCTCTTAAACAAGTATTTTCTTTAACGCTGACTTTGGTCTTAATGTTAGCCATGCTGACCGCGGTTTCGGTGGCCTTTGTGTTAAGTCGTCGTTTATCTGCCCCGCTCGGCGTATTGGCTGAAGGTACTAGAGCCATTGCGCGTGGCGATTATGAAACCGTACTCCCCGTGCATGGTAATGATGAGTTGGGTGTGTTGGTGCAATCTTTTAACAGCATGACCAAACAGCTAGGCGAAGCGAAGCAAGCTGCCGAAGCCAATCGCGCTAGGGTTGAAGCAGCGCGAGGTTACTTGGAAACCATTTTGGCGCATTTGTCTTCTGGGGTGTTAGCACTGAACGATAAAGGTGAATTAAGAACGTATAACCTGACCGCCTCGAATATTTTAGGCGTGGTATTAGGCCATTTTTCTGGACAGCCTTTTGCAAAACTTGGACAAGAATTTCCTAATTTAAAAATGCTCACCGATGCGATATTGCAAAATGCCCATGCCAGCAACAATCATGACTGGCAAGCGGAGATGGAAATTGTAACTACCCAAGGTCAGCGCACTTTATTACTGCGTGGAACGCGATTGCCGTATAGCGCAGATAGTGGCTATTTAGTGGTGTTTGACGATATCACCATGATGGCGCAAGCTCAGCGTGATGCGGCTTGGGGTGAAGTCGCAAGGCGTTTAGCACATGAAATTAAAAATCCGCTGACGCCGATTCAACTCTCTGCTGAACGTATTGAGCACAAGCTTTCTAGCAAATTAGACGCTGCTGACAGCGAAATGCTCAAACGCGCAACGGGCACGATTGTTGCTCAAGTTGATGCACTCAAGACCATGGTGAATGAATTCAGTGAATATGCTCGTGCGCCAGTGCTAAATTTAAGTCGTTTGGATTTAAACCAATTGGTGCGCGATGTGTTGGATTTATATGAACCAGCGGGGATTACTATTCAGGTGAGCTTGGCTAAGCAAGCGCTTGAAGTGCTGGGCGATGCCACCATGCTCAGACAAGTGCTACATAATTTATTACAAAATGCCCAAGATGCTTTAGAGGGTGTAAAACAGCCAAGGATTGAAGTGAAGACATTAAAGCTGGCTAATCAAGTGCAATTAAGTGTGAGTGATAATGGTGCGGGATTTCCGATAGAGATTCTTGCGCGCGCATTTGAGCCGTATATGACCACCAAGCATCACGGCACAGGCTTAGGCTTGGCGATTGTGAAAAAAATTGTGGAAGAACATCAAGGCACGATTACTATTGAAAATATCCAAGCGCCAAGTGCTAATGAAACGGGTGCGGTGATTGTGGTGAATTTGCCCTATCACCAAGCCGAAGCTAAAAAACCAAGTGTTAAACGCAAAAAGGCAGAACCAGTATGACCGCAAGACAAGTGCTAGTCGTTGACGACGAAGTTGGCATTCGCGAGCTATTAAGAGATATTTTGCAAGATGAAGGCTATCAAGTGAAGCTAGCCGAAAATGCAGCACAAGCGCGTGAATACCGTCAGCACACCCGTCCAGACGTGGTGTTGCTTGATATCTGGATGCCCGATTGTGATGGCATCACCTTGCTTAAAGAGTGGGGAACAGGCGGCATGTTAACCATGCCAGTGGTGATGATGTCTGGGCATGGCACCATAGATACAGCGGTAGAAGCTACTCGCATTGGCGCATTTGATTTTCTAGAAAAACCCATCGCCTTACAAAAACTACTCAAGACCGTCAACGCCGCGCTCAAACATAGCGAGCAACTACCAAAATCAGATATGAGTTTGCTCAACCTCGGCAAAAGTGCGGTGATAAACGAGCTGCGTCAGCGACTAGAACAAGTCAGCATGAGTAAAACACCATTATTGCTCATCGGTGAAAAAGGCAGTGGTGCTGAGCTTTGTGCAAAATTCTTACATCAAGCCAACACACCATGGCTGGAACTGATTGAATCACAAAGGTTGGCTGATGCCCCGCTTGATGTATTGGAGCATTTGCGTGAGGGCGTGTTGTTTATCCCAGAGGTGGCTGATTTAGATAAAACGCAGCAAAAAGGCTTGATGGTTTTGCTTAGCAAAGCCGAAAAATACGGTACGCGGGTAGTGTGTAGCACCTCACAACCCTTGCCTGATAAGGTCATAGATGGCAGCTTTGATAATGGCTTGTTACAAACTTTGTCTGTCAGCACTTTGCGTATCCCAAGTTTGGCAGATCACCGCGAAGATATTCCTGATTTAGTGCGCGCAATGACCTTTCTGTTGGTAGAAACCACCGCTTCGCCATATCGTGAGTTTGAAACAGCCGCGCTCAATATGCTTAGAAACGCAGATTGGCCGGGCAATTTGGCGCAGTTAGATAGTGTTATCCGCAATTTGATGCAAACCAGCTTAGGTGAAAAAATCAGCCTAGATGACGTGCATCGCGTGATGGAACAATTTGTGCCTTTGCAACAGACGCCAGCGCCAGCAAGCTCAAAGTCTAATGGTTTGCCGATTGATTTAGATCGCCCTTTACGCGAGGCGAGAGATGATTTTGAGCGTTTGTATTTTGAACATCACATCCAAAAAGCAGATAAGAATATGAGCCGTGTGGCAGAAGCGGTAGCGCTTGAGCGCACGCATTTGTATCGTAAGCTTAAGCAGTTGGGGATTAAGACTAAATAAGTCTTGGGCTGTTTAGGCTTTAGGCGTTTTGGATTTTTAAGCGCCAAAGCGAAGTGATTTCCGCTTTTCTGGCTTGATGTAATCTATCTTCTGTATCCATCACTTTGCCGTGCTTGGCTTGAATATCTAATTTTCCTACCACCTGTAAGCCCGCTTGCTGAATCGCATTCCTCAGTTCGTGTTTGGCTCTTAATCCTAAATGTTCGGCAAAGTCAGACATAATTAGCCAGCCTTCGCCATCATCGCTTAGATGTGCTTGCAAGCCATTTAAAAACGCCATCAACATGCGGCTTTCGGGGTCATAAACTGCGTACTCAATCGGCGAGCTTGGCTTGGCGGGTAACCAAGGCGGATTACACACAATCAACGGTGCTTTGCCCTCAGGGAACATATCGGTTTTGATCAGGCTAATTTGCGTTTGCAAACCTAGTCGGGTGATATTTTCTTGAGCGCAGTTCAAAGCCCTTGCATCTTGGTCGGTGGCGATAATTTTTTTAACGCCACGTTTGGCTAGTAATGCCGCAATCACCCCAGTGCCAGTGCCAATATCAAAAGCCAGTGCGGTGCTTGGCAGCGGTGCTTGGCTAAGCAAGTCTAAATATTCGCCACGGATGGGTGAAAACACCCCGTAATGCGGATGAATATTGGCAGCTAAAGCTTCAATGCGAACGCCTTTTTTGCGCCATTCATGCGCACCAACCAAGCCTTGTAACTCACGTAAGGAAACAACAAAAGGGCTGGTGAATTCGCCATAAGCCTCGCGGCAAGCCTGTGCAAAATCGGGAGCGCGTTTGAGTGAGATTTGATAGTTTTCGCCTACTTCAATCAGTAGCATACCCAATACTCTAGCCCTTTGAGCTTGGGCAACACGATGTAAATTGAAGGCTTGTTTGAGATCTGGCGGGGCGCTTTCTTGCTTGCTTTTTTTGGATGATTTTTTTTGATCACAACGTCTCGCCATGGCTTGTAAGAGCTGTCTTGCGTTGTGAAAATCACCACGCCATAACATGGCAGTGCCTTCACAAGCTAATCGGTAAGCGGTGTCTGCATTAATGCTGTCATCGGCAATGATGACGCGCTGAGGCGCTGCAACTTTGGCTTCAGACTGCCATCGCTGGCTAAGCGTTGCGCCACCTTCTACCCAACTAATGGTCATTAAATATTGAATTCCAATACCACAGGCGTATGGTCGCTAGGGCGCTCTAATTTGCGCGGCGCTTTGTCGATATAGCTGGCAGTGCTGGCTTTGCTAAGCGCTGGCGTGGTTAAAATATGGTCGATACGCATGCCTAAATTACGTCTAAAGCCCGCCATGCGGTAATCCCACCAGCTAAATTGGCCTTCGCCTTTTTCAAATAAGCGGAAGCTATCTTGCAAGCCCAAATCTATCAGCGCTTTAAAAGCCTCGCGTTCGGGTTCACTGACTAATACTTGGCCTATCCAAGCGGCGGGGTCGTGGCAATCAATATCTTCGGGCGCAATATTGTAATCACCCAATAGCGCGAGTTGAGTATGCTTGCTGATTTCACTCTCTAGCCAAGGTGTAAAGGCTTTTAACCAGCTTAGTTTATAAGCGTATTTATCTGAACCGATGGCTTGACCGTTAGGAATATAAACGCAGACGATACGCACGCCGTTGATCGTAGCGGCAATCAGACGTTTTTGTTCATCGGCAAAATTGGGGATGCCCATATGCACTTCATCTATTTGGTGCGGGCTAATAATGGCCACGCCGTTATAGGTTTTTTGCCCACTATGTATCGCCTGATAACCCGCCTCTTTCAAGGCTTCGTAAGGAAACTTGCTATCCTCTTGTTTGGTTTCTTGTAGGCAGAGTGCATCTGGCTTGTTGGCGGCGAGCCAATCTAAAACGTGCGGTAAGCGCACATTGAGTGAATTCACATTCCAAGTAGCGATTTTCATAGTTAAAGTCAGTTACGCTGATGCGGTCATGCCATTGTGGCGGAGTAGGGCTTCAATATCTGGTGCGCGACCTCTAAATGCCACAAAAGACTCTAAGGCTGGGCGAGAGCCACCTTTTGCTAGAATTTCATGCCAGAAGCGTTGGCCTGTTTCGGTGCAAAGCACGCCATTTTCTTCAAACATACTGTAAGCATCGGCTGAAAGTACTTCTGCCCATTTGTAGCTGTAATAACCAGCCGCATAACCGCCCGCAAAAATATGGCTAAAACCATTGGGGAAGCGGTTCCATTTAGGCGGACGTACCACCGCAACTTCATCACGCACTTGCTCAATTAAATCGAGCGCAGAAATCTTGCCATTTGGATCAAACTCACCATGTAAACGCATATCGAATAATGAGAATTCAATCTGTCTAACTGTTTGCATACCCGCTTGGAAGTTTTTTGCCGCAATCATTTTGTCGAACAATGCACGCGGTAAGCTTGCACCTGTTTCGACGTGCTGCGTCATGTGACGAATCACATCCCATTCCCAGCAGAAATTTTCCATAAACTGGCTAGGCAGCTCGACAGCATCCCACTCCACGCCTTTAATACCCGACACGCCGTAGTCATCCACTTGGGTGAGCATATGGTGTAAGCCATGACCAAACTCATGGAACATGGTAATCACTTCATCGTGGGTAAATAGGGCAGGTTTGTTGCCAACAGGCGCTGAAAAATTACAAGTGAGGTAAGCAACAGGGGTAATGACATTGTTTGCCTGATCTTTGCGACGAGTAATCGCCTCATCCATCCAAGCACCGCCACGTTTATTGTTGCGTGCATATAAATCTAAATAAAACTGACCAATGGCTTTGCCATTGTTGTCGCTGATTTCATAAAAAGCGGCGTCAGCATGCCAAACTGGCGCACTTGATTTTTTAACGTGTACGCCAAAAATGGTTTCAACTACTTTGAAAAGCCCCGCCAATACCTGAGCTTCAGGGAAGTATTGTTTAACCTCTTGGTCTGAAAACGCATATTTTTCTTCGCGTAACTTCTCCGAAACAAAAGCCACATCCCAAGCTTGCATGTCGCTGATGCCAAGTTTTGCAGCGTATTCTGTTAGTTCTTGCATATCGCGCTGCGCAAAAGGCTTGGCGCGCTGTGCTAAATTATCCAAGAACGCAATCACATCGGCTGGTGCGTCAGCCATTTTGGTGGCAAGCGACATTTCAGCATAGTTGTTGTAGCCCAATAAAGTTGCAGCTTCGCGTCTGAGCTTGAGAATCTCGCTAATTAGTGGCGTGTTGTCCAGCTCACTTTTGCCAAATTCTGAAGCTCTGGTGGCATAAGCGCGGTATAGCAGTTCGCGCAATTGGCGATTTTCGCAGTATTGCAACACGGGCATATAAGAGGGGAAATGTAGGGTAAATTTATAGCCAGCTTTGCCATCGCTGGCAGCCGCTTCCTGTGCGGTTTGCAGCACATCTTCTGGCACACCTTTGAGCTCACTGATGTCGGCTACAAAATGTGCAAAATCATTCACGGTATCCATCAAATTTTCTTCAAATTTGGTGGTGATTTTTGATAAAGACTCTTGTATGGCTTTAAAACGGGCTTTTTCAGCCTCAGCCAACTCAGCGCCGCCTAGACGAAAACCAAGCAATTCATTGTCGATAATTTTTTGCTGAGCGGCATTCAGCGTGCTAAATTCAGCGCTGTTTTTAAGCGCGCGGAATTTTGCATACAAGCGTTCATCTTGGCCTAAGTCTGAGTAAAAATCAGTCAATTTAGGCAAGCTGGTGTTGTAAGCTTCGCGAAGCGCTGGGCTGTTGACCACCGCGTTCATATGCCCCACTTGCGACCAAGCACGAGACAGCTTTTCTTCCATATCCTCTAATGGTTTTGCAAAATTAGCCCATGTTGGCGCATCGCTTGCGCTGGCTAATTGCGCGACACATAAGCGACCCGTCTCAAGTAAATGGTCAATGGCGGGCTCAACGTGTTCGGCTTTGATTTGGTCAAACTTTGGTAAGCCAGAAAAGTTTAATAATGGATTGTGTGCTAAGTCGGTCAAGTCAAATTCCTTTAGGTCATACGGATGCGTGTGATTACGCAGATTGTTTTATCTCACTTAGAGATTTGTTCCTATCGCTTCACTCTTAGAGATTCATTTTTTGGATTAAAGGTTCAATTTTGTCACTGTCATGAGCCCCTAAAATTTTACGCACGGCGGGCACTAATTTCACAAGGTCGCTTTGCAACACTTGGTGTTTGACCGACAAAATATGGGAGGGGTGCATAGAAAATTGGCGCAGGCCCAAACCCAACAACAGGCGAGTTAATTTTGCATCGCCAGCCATCTCACCACAAATCGACACTTTTTTACCCAGCTTGATTCCAGCTTTAAGTGTGATTTCGATTAATTGCAAAATCGCGGGGTGCAGAGGGTTGTACAGGTGCGAAACGCTATCATCGGTGCGGTCGATGGCGAGTGAGTATTGAATTAAATCGTTAGTGCCGATAGATAAGAAATCTAATTCTTTGGCAAAAGCCTCCGCACATAAAGCTGCCGCAGGGATTTCAATCATGCCGCCCACTTCAATATGATGATTGAAGTCGATTTTTTGCAGCCGTAAACTTTGCTTGGCGCGTTCTATCAATAGCAAGGTTTGTCTAAGCTCAGTCAGCGAAGACAGCATAGGAATAAGTATTTTGATATTGCCAAATGCTGAGGCACGAAGCAAAGCACGTAGCTGTACATGAAACATTTGTGGCTCAGCCAAACATAAGCGGATGGCTCGTAAACCTAGCGCGGGGTTGGTGCAGCTACGCTCGGTATCGGCATTCATTTGTTTGTCAGCGCCCAAGTCCAAAGTGCGGATGGTGACTGGTTTGCCGTTCATGGCTTCGGCCACGGCTTTATAGGCGACAAATTGCTCTTCTTCATTTGGCGCTTCGCGGCGGTTCATAAACAAAAACTCTGTTCGATATAAACCGATGCCTGTTGCGCCTGAGGCCTTTACTTGTACCACGTCATCGGGGACTTCGATGTTGGCATACAAATCAACGGCAGTGCCATCTAAGCTGACCGCTTTGGTCAGCTTGATACGCTTGAGTTTTTCTTGTTCGATTTGCCACTGCTCTTGCCTAAGCTTGTATTCTGCCAGCGTATCTTTATCTGGATTAACAATGACCACGCCTTGCGTGCCATCGACAATCAATAATTCACCATCGCGAATCAGCGTCCTGGCGCGTTGCAAAGCGACAATTGATGGAATATTTAAGCTGCGTGCCAGAATTGCGGTATGTGAAGTCGCGCCGCCTACATCCGTGACAAATGCGCCAAATTGATGATGCTTAAATTGAATCGCATCCGCGGGTGAAATATCATGCGCCACTAAGATAATGGTTTTTTCTTGTTCCAACACAGGCACTTGACTAGGGCGGCCCAGCAAGACTTTGATAATACGCTCAACCACTTGCACCACGTCATGTTTGCGTTCACGCAGATATTCATCTTCGATTTGATCAAACTGCTCAACAATCTGCTCCATCTGCTGTTTGAGCGCCCACTCTGCATTGCAATGTTCATTTTTGATGGTATTTTTTGGATCTGCGGCCAGCGTGTGGTCGTTCAGAATCATCAAATGGGTGTTGATAAAGGCGGTTAATTCAGCAGGAGATCGGCTAGGCAGTTGCGCCTTTACCGTTTCTAAATCATGCTTAACGGTATGAATAGCTTGGTCAAAACGTGCAAGTTCTTGTTCAATCAGGTTTGGCGGCACTTGATAGTGCACAACTTCTAGTAGCGCGTGCGAAACCAAATGCGCATGACCAATCGCCACGCCGTTAGATACGCCCACACCGTGAATAGAAAAGCTCATTATTCGGGTTCGCCAAAACGATTGTTAATTAAAGCCATCAGCGCTTCCATGGCACTCACTTCATCCTCGCCATTCGCTTCTAATGTGACGGTACTGCCTTTGCTTGCCGCCAGCATCATCACGCCCATAATGCTTTTTGCATTGACGCGGCGACCATTGCGCTCAATCCAAATATCGCTCTTAAACTGACTCGCCGTTTGCGTGAGTTTTGTTGAAGCGCGGGCGTGTAGCCCTAGTTTATTGATAATAAGAATATCCTGCTTCATTGATTGATATCCTTGTAGATGCTTTCGTTGCAAGCGGCTTCAGTAAAATTAATCACGCCTTCTTGACCACCGCTAAGCGCTTTTTCGGCCAGTTTAGCAAGGTCACCATTACGGTAAGTGAGGGCGCGAACCAGCATGGGTAAATTCACCCCAGCAATACCTTCTACATGATTTTGTTTCACCAGTTTGCTCACAATATTGCAGGGCGTTGCACCATAAATGTCTGACAGAATTAATACCCCATCGCCTTCATCGAGGGTTTGTACCACTTTTTGCATCACTGGTAGCAAGGTCGCTGGGTCATCGTGGGTATCAATTCCAAACTGTTCCAACAGTGCGGGGCGTGAGCCCATGACGTGTGTGGCGCATTGAATAAGGCTTTCGCCCAGTGCGCCATGCGCGACAATTAAAATACCAATCATAGAGACAGTTCCAGTTCTCGGTGTCTGATTAAAACTTGTTGTTGCTTAGAAAAATGTTGGCCTAATTCTTCAACGATATAAACGGAGCGATGTTGTCCACCAGTACAGCCAATAGCAATGGTCAAATAACTGCGATTTTCCTGCACAAAACTTGGCAACCAGCGGCTTACAAAATTTTGGATATCTTGGTACATCTCATGCACTAAGGTTTGCTCGGCTAAAAAAGCTTTGACAGGTGCATCGCGCCCCGTCATCGGCCTGAGTACAGGGTCGTAATGTGGGTTGGGCAAACAGCGTACATCGAACACAAAATCCGCATCAAGTGGAATGCCGTGTTTAAAGCCAAACGAAGTGAACAGCAAAGTGATATTTTTGTTTTCTTGAGCCACAAAATCTTTGACCCAGCCACGTAAGGTATTTGCGCTTAAGTCACTCGTATCAATGTGATGACCTAATTCAGAAAGCGGCGCGAGTAGCTTGCGTTCATGCTCTATGCTTTCTGCCAGCGTGATATCTTGATTGCTCAGCGGGTGGCGGCGGCGGGTTTCGCTAAATCTTTTAACCAAGGCTTGGGTGGTTGATTCAAGGAATAATACTTGTACATTGACGCCCTGAGATTTGAGTCGCTCAATATTTTCAGGCAGTGCTTCTAAAGCCGCGCTGCGAGTATCTGTGCTAATGGCAACGCGATTTTGACTAGCGGCTAAGTTTTCATAAATTTGCGGTAGCAAGGTGGCAGGTAAATTATCTACGCAATAGTAGCCCGTGTCCTCCAGTGCTTTGAGAACAACGCTTTTGCCTGAGCCAGATAAGCCTGTGACGATAATAAGTTGCATTAGCTTTGATTCGCGTTATTTTTTAATTCGCGTGCTTGTCTATCCATAAACTGCTTGGTGCCATTCACGCCACGTAATAAGAGCATATGATTGCGTACTGCCACTTCGACCAACACCGCAATATTACGACCAGCGGCGACTGGAATCACGACTTTTTGTACTTTGATACCCAGCACATCTTCATCATGCGATTTGATTTTGAGTCTATCGAGGTTTTGTGGCGCTAATGTGTCAGCCATTTCAAGCTGAATAATCAAATCAAGCGGTTTGGTGGGCTTCACCGCGCTATCACCAAACAGTGCACGGATATTTAAAATACCTAAGCCGCGCACTTCTAAAAAATCTTGTAGTAAAGGCGGACAACGGCCTTCAATCCGTTCTGGCGAGACACGATAAAAATCGACGATATCATCCGCCACTAAACGATGTCCGCGTGAAATGAGCTCTAGCGCTAATTCACTTTTGCCGATGGCAGGGCTGCCTTTAATCAGCACGCCAAAGCCTTGCACTTCAATAAACACGCCATGCGCACTGGTGGATTCGGCCAAAGCCTGCGCTAAATAATGGCTGAGTAAATCCATTAAATTCGGGCTAGCAAGCGGAGATGTCATTAAGGCAGTTTGATGGCTATCTGCTGAGGCAATCAGCTCTGCGGGGACTTTTTCACCATTGGCAACAATCAAGGCTGCCAGTTTTTGTGCAAATAAATGTTGGATGGCTTGTTTTTGTTCTTGTGCATTTAAGCCATTCAAATAATCCATTTCGGCACAGCCAAGTACCTGTACCCGATTGGGATGGACGAAATTGCGATGCCCAGTCAAGGCCAGCGAAGGCTTAGAAACCGTCTCGCTGTTCAATAGATTGTCGCCACCAGACTTGCCTGCCACCCAATTTAGCTTGAGTTTGCGGCGAGTCTCTTGGTGAAGCTGGTGTACGCTAATTTCGGCCATCAGAGTTTACCTAGTCAATTACTCGGTTGCTTGATGCTTTACAGCACCGTTTGCTTTGTGATGGTCAGCGTGTTTTTCTTTGTGTTTTAACACTTGACGATCTAGCTTATCAGCCAATAAATCAATGGCGCTGTACATATCTGCATCGCTTGATTCAGCGTGTAAATCAGCACCAGGGACATGGATGGTTGCTTCTACTTTTTGAGCCAGCTTTTCCACCGTTAATGTGACTTTGACATCAATCATATGATCAAAATGATTGCTGACTTTAGCCAATTTAGCTTGAATATATTCACGCAAAGCAGGAGTGATTTCTAAGTGATGCCCAGTTAAATGTAGATTCATGAGTAACTCCTTTTGGTGGTTATGCAAGTCTTATAAGGACTTGCGTTGGTTAGCCGCGGGAATGTTGAGAGACTCGCGGTATTTGGCAATTGTACGTCTTGCAACGACAATGCCTTGTTTCGATAACACTTCAGTTAATTGATTATCTGAAAGCGGTTTTTTGGGGTTTTCTTCAGCCACCATTTGTTTAATCAATGCGCGGATGGCTGTCGCTGAGCAGGCGCCACCAGTATCGGTGGCTACATGACTACCAAAGAAATATTTTAGCTCGTAAACACCACGCGGCGTCAGCATGTATTTTCTGGTGGTGACGCGAGATACCGTAGATTCATGTAAGCCTAATTCATCAGAAATTTCGCGTAAAACTAGTGGTCGCATGGCGATTTCACCATGTTCAAAAAACTGACTTTGTTGCTCAATAATGGCTTGAGAAACCCGCAAAATCGTTGAAAATCGTTGCTCAATATTTTTAATCATCCATTTTGCTTCTTGCATTTGGCTGTTTAAATATTGATTAGAACTCTCTCGGTTGCGTTTCAAAATATCGGCATAAAGTTTGTTGATGCGTAGTTTTGGCACTACTTCATCATTAAGACTAGCCAGCCAATGACCTTTGACTTTTTTTACGATGATTTCGTGTTGAATATAATGTCCTGCCGCCAACTTTGTGAAATCGCTACCTGGGCGAGGGTTCAGTTGCTTAAGCATGTGCTGAGCCAAACGCAAGCTTGCATCATCACAACGTAGTATTTTTTTTAGCTTGGCATAATCGCGTGATGCTAAAGCGGGCAAATGTTGCTCCGCCATTTTTAGCGCCAAGGCAAAGATGGCAGGATTTTCCTCGCGTACAGTCTTGGGTAAAAGCTGTAATTGCAAGATCAGGCATTCGGATAGATTGCGCGCCCCAACGCCAGGTGGGTCTAAGTGTTGAATATGCTTGAGCGCGGTTTCTAGCTCTAGCATATCAATATCCAGCTCGCTGGCCAGTAGCTCGGCTAACTCTTCCAGTGATTGCTCTAAGTAACCATCCTCATTAATTGCATCGACTAATATCATGGATAAAGTCTGGTCACGTTCAGACAGTGGCATGAGTTTAAGCTGGCTAATCAGATGCTCGCGTAAAGTCGGGGCAAAAGCTTCTTGAAATGGATAGTCGTTATCATCATCTTGGGAATGGCTTTCTTCCCAGCGATGACTGCTTTCTCCACCAAAATAATCCTCACTTAATGAATCTTGCTGTGGCGTTTCGGCGGTGCTTTCTTGTGCATTTTGAGCAGTGCTGACGGTATTTTTTTCTGTATCCAAGTGAGCGCTAAACTCATTGATATTGTCAGAGCCGTCATCATTTTTGTCGGTGCGTTCCAGCAAGGGATTTTCTTGCAAGATGGTTTCTAATTCTTGATTCAGCTCTTGCGATGAGAGTTGTAGCAGGCGAATAGATTGCTGCAACTGCGGAGTGAGCGCCAGACTTTGTGAAAACTTGAGCTGTAGACTTTGTTTCATTTAACGCTTAACTTCGCTTTTTTTATCCATTAAAGACGGAAATCTTTGCCTAGATAGACGGCTCTAACATCTTGGTTCTCGATAATTTCTGAAGGTTGGCCAGAAGCAAAAACGCGCCCCTCATTGACAATATACGCTCTATCGCAGATGCCTAGTGTTTCACGTACATTATGATCGGTAATCAGCACACCGATATTTTTAGCGGCTAAAAATTTAATGGTTTTTTGAATATCCAGCACTGCAATTGGGTCAATCCCAGCAAAAGGTTCATCTAGTAAGATAAATTTAGGATTAGTCGCCAAACAGCGCGCAATCTCAACACGGCGGCGCTCACCACCAGACAAGCTGACCGCTAAGTTATCGCGAATATGAGAGATATGCAGTTCTTCCATCAGCTCATCCAAGCGTTTTTCGATGGCCTCGGGGCTGAGCTTTTGTAGTTCTAATACCGCACGCACATTATCTGCGGCGCTTAGCTTTCTAAAAATAGAAGGCTCTTGAGGCAGGTAAGACAAGCCCATGTGTGCACGTTGATGTATCGGTAGACGGCTAATATCTTTGCCGTTAAGGATAATCCGCCCCTCATTAGAAGGCACCAAGCCCACGATCATATAAAAGCTAGTGGTTTTGCCTGCGCCGTTAGGGCCAAGCAAGCCAACGACCTCACCGCTGTTAACGGTTAAGGAAATATCATGCACTACAGTGCGTGCTTTATATTGCTTACGTAAATTTTGAACAATTAACTCAGTCATGGGGTGGCTTAGTTATTTTCAATGGCTTTGTTTTTGGGTTGGATAATGGCTTTTACACGACCAGTGGGGGTTGCGGGAGTTGCCGCTTTAGGGCCGCCACCAATGACTTCGGAATACTCAGCATTCGCATCGTACATAATGTAATCGCCATGCACGATATCGTCAGCACGCTTTACCCAAGCCTTTGTGTAGAGCTGCACTTTATCCATACGACCATCATATTCAATTCGCAAAGCAGCGCCTTCCATATATTCATCCTTGCCTTCACGCTTTTGTTTGAAGGTGGTTGGATTGCCGTATGAAGAGCTATGTTGGAAGCCTTCAAGGTCTTCGCGCACCACTAGCTTATCGGCATGAATCACCAAAGTACCTTGGGTGACGATGACATTGCCTGTGTAGACACTCACTTTTTTTGCATCATTTACTGTGACTGTGTCGGCTTCAATTTCAATTGGTTTGTCACGGTCAGCCTTTTCAGCCAAGGCTGGTAAAGCGACTAACATTAAGACGCAAGAAATAAAAAAATGACGCACCATGTTGACTCCCATTTTAGTTTTTCTGGTGCTCGCGATTGGATTGGCGAGATAAGCTTGAGCGTTGTTTGACATTGTTTGCCTTATTATCGGGGGCTTTTTTATTTGCAGTTTCAGCAGGATTTACCTTAGCGCTTGCCGCTGTTTTAGGCAATAGCGTATTGGATGATTTTGGTTTTTCATAATGCACACGTACTCTTTTTTGTAGGACAAAGTTTTTTTCATTTTTGTCGTAAATCATCCCCGTGCCGTGAATCACTGTTTTAGGCTCTTGGGTGATAACAACATCACTTTCTGTACTGGCAAATTCTGTTTTAGGAAATACTTTTAAATAGTCAGTGCTAAGGCGCATTTCGCCTCTACCCTCAAATGCTTGGCGCACTATTAGCACATGACCTTTAAATTCCACCGACTCCCCATTGGCGGACACAAAGCCTTTTTGTGCTTCAATCTGCGTATACGGTTTGTTTTCAGCAAATTGGGTGTAGCGTGGCCTCAGTAGCTCGGTTGTGTCATTGTCTGGGTAATGCCGCATTTCAGTTGCGGCAAGCATATTGCGTAGATTGCCATTCAAATCTGTTTTGGTGGTGACAAAATTCTCTACAAAGTAATCCACATCGTGACGACTGCTACCATCAATTCTTTTTGTATCTGACTTTACCGTGCTATCAATCCAAAAAGTGATAAAGGCAAGCACGCCCAGCACTATCAGTGGAAAAATAATGGTACTGCGTCCATTCATATCAAGTCTGACTCTAAGCAGTCGCTATGTTTATTTGAGAAACTTCGCCATTTGGCCATCAAACGTGCCTTGTGCTTTCATCAGTAGCTCGCATAATTCACGCACGGCGCCATGACCTGCTTCGCGGGTAGTAATGTAATGGGCATAGTCTTTAACCAAAGGCATGGCGTGTGGCACGGTGACTGCTAAACCAGCGCGGCGCATGGGCGGGATATCAATCACATCATCGCCCATAAACATACATTCCTCTGCCAGCACGTTTAAGTCTTTTAAAATGGCATTAAAGGCTTCTAATTTATCTTCTACGCCTTGATAGACATTGGCAATTTTGATGTTCTCTGCACGCTTGCTCACTACCTTAGAAGTGCGTCCAGTCACAATCGCCATTTGTAGGCCTGTGTTATGCAATAGCTTTAAGCCCAAGCCATCTTGCGAGTGAAAGTTCTTATATTCCAAACCATCATCACCTAGCATCAAGCCACCATTGGTCATGACACCATCAACATCAAATATCACTACTTTGATTTTCTTAGCGCGTTCTTCAATTGAAATATTGTCTGCTAAAGCCACTTTTAAACCACCTTTGC
>JBMSSY010000007.1:0-22310 GCA_049424605.1 Candidatus Methylopumilus sp. | reverse complement strand
GTTATGCTGAATTGACAAAATACAACGCTGCTCCTGGCGGCGGTGCATTGAACGTATTTAGTCTTTAATTGAAATAATGCAGACTCAGTAAAATGAGTCTGCAAAAAATCTTTCTGTATCAATTCAAATCCATAGGGATTGGTATTTAGGGTGCCCCATTCAGGTAACTGAGTGGGGTTTTTTGCTTTATACGACCATCAATATCAATCAAAACTTGCTGCTTTTTAATGGATAGCTGTTGTTTACCTTAGCAGCTTATTTTTCATATCGCTGGAATCCTGGTGTTGGAGAATTAAATTTCCCACAGATGTGCCGCCACGAGTGCGCGCCACGGTGAAAACTGGCTTAGCCAATCACGCGCTGCTTTCTCGGAAATGTTTTCAGTTTTGCCAAGCAGGCTGGTTAACTTGCTTCTCACTGCAACATCGCCATGTAATGAGCCATCGAGCCAGCCTAAGCCGCGAAGTAAAGTGTAGTTTACTGTCCATGGGCCAATACCCTTAATTGCTAATAGCTGCTCACGTATTTCTTCAATAGGCTTAGTGTTTAGCCATTCAGTGACCGGCAGTGCATGGCTGAGAATTTTTTGACTGACCGTGATGAGCGCTTGCGCTTTGTTGTTGCTCATGCCAATGGATAAGAGCTGTTCTAAGGGCATGGACGCAATATGCTGTGCTTCTGGGTAGCAAAGCAAGCCCTTAGCTTGGCGAAGCCCGACTAGCTGAATGAGCTTTCTTCTGAGCGCGATGGCTGCATTCAGATTGATTTGTTGTCCAATAATTGCCCAAGTCAGCGCTTCATAGAATGAAGAAGACTGAGGCACTCTTAAACCTCTTTGTGTTTGTAGCGTATGTCCAATGTCTGGGTGCTGAATAAAGGCTCGCTCAAATGCTTCAATTTCTTGATTAACTCCCAGCATATTTTGCGCGCTGGCAATAAGCTCGGATTGTTCGGCATCGCTAAGATTGCCGCTCACCATGACTGAATAGCTTTGATGCGCCTCATCAAGCTGAATTTTTAGACTGATAGGCTGACCATTAATAGAAAGCGCTTTTTCAATCGAATCTGCGCTTGTGCGTTCTGAAACTTGTTGGATATCACGCCCATGGAATTTTACAAAATCACGCCAACGATAATTTTCTGGTAATTTTTCTGAGTCAATCAATAGCAGCATTATCTTGCTTAGCGGTGTTGTTTCAATAGGCTTAGCTTACCTAGTTTTTGTAGCCTTATGTATCAAAATTTGACTGTTAATCTTCAACCAGCAAAGACACTAATTTATTCACCCTTGGCGCTAGGAGCAAGATGGATACAAACACGATGGGCCATCCCGACAAAAATGAGGACGGCCATCGTTCTAAAAATCGCATGATTGATGAGGTGTTAACAAAGGTAATAACACCGCTCACTAATAGAGCGGTGTTGAATGACATCATTAATGCGAAAATAACCGTTTTGTATTGATGAGGTAGTTTTCTCATTTCAGTATGTTACCAAGGAAGGCTGTCTGACTCATGGAAGAAGCCACCCGTTGGGCCATGACTATCAAGGGTCGCAAGTCTTAAAGATGTTTTGTAACTATCAGCAATTTCCATTGGGGCATGTGGGCCACCAAGTTCGGTTTTTACCCAGCCTGGATGTGCTGAATTGACTTTGATTTTGCTGTCTTTTAACTCGTGCGCTAAGTGAATGGTATAGGCATTAAGTGCAGTTTTTGATGCGTTATAAGCAAATGCCTTGGCAGGGTCAATCGGTGAGTTTTCCATGCTTTGCAATGTGAGTGAGCCCACGATGCTTGATAAATTCACAATACGCCCAGCAACTGACTTCATTAGTAAAGGGAGTAGTTTTTGTGTGAGCGCGATGACCGCAAAAAGATTAGTGTGGAAAGTCTGTTGCAATACAGCTTGGCTGACAGAGCTGCTTGAATTTTTACCGACGAGATGCTCAGTAATCATCCCCGCATTGTTAATCAGAATATCCAATTCGCCATAGTTTTTTTCTATGTGGTTGTAGACGCTATCTGGTGATGTTTCATCGTTTGCATCATAGGCAATGGCTTCCGCTTTAAACCCCATGTCTTGTAATTCTTTTGCGGCCAATTGTCCTTTGACCAAATCTCTACAACCAATAATTAAAGTAATTCCTTGCGCACCTAATGCCTTGGCTGTTTCAAAGCCAATGCCACGATTGCCACCTGTAATAAATGCCACTTTGCTCATTGCTATCTCCTAAATTTGAGTGAGTCATATTTAATAATATAACTTGGATTACATTATTGGCGATGGCAGATTTGTTTGTCAACATATTTCTGTAATCTGTGTTATATTTTTAAAAAAACTGAGGGTTAGGATATGGCAACAGTAGGTAGACCACGATCATTTGATAGAGACGATGCGCTAAAAAAAGCGATGTATGTGTTTTGGGAGAAAGGCTATGAGGGCACAACCATGGCTGATCTTATCCAATCAATCGGCATGAAAGCGCCAAGCATCTACGCAGCATTTGGTAATAAAGACGCAATTTTTAGAGAAGCTGTTCAGGCTTATTTGCCCATTGTGCTTAAAGGCCAGTTAGCAGCGCTTAATCGTTCAGCAGCCATTGATGAGGCAGTCCAAACGTCTTTGCAAGAGTGTGTCAGCTTGTTTAGTGCTCAAGATAATCCACGTACGTGTTTGATTATGACTGCCGCGATTAATGTTGCTCCAGAACATGCAGAGCATGTTGCAAGTTTGAAAGCGCTAAGAGAAGAATACAAAGCAGTATGGCAAAAGCGATTTGAGAAAGCGAAGTCAGATCAGCAACTGTTGGGCGAGGTTAATGCCAGTGAACTTGCCGAGTATTTTACAACGCTGATTCAGGGCATGGCTTTAAAGGCAAAAGATGGCGCCAGTGAAGCCGTGCTTAGTGGGGTTGCTAAACTTGGATTGCAGACGCTATTACCATTGATTAAGCATTGAAAAATAGTTTTATGGCAATCTTCATCATGTAATTTTAATAGACTGTCTTTTAATCCATAGTATACTAACTTGTATATCCGCTTGAGATATACAACTCCAGTCAAAAAGGACGCCATATGAAATATAGTTTATTGATTGCTTCATTGTTAGTCAGTGCCGCATTTAACGCTTCTGCTGATGAGGCTAAAAGTCTTGCAGCACACGAAGAAGTCACCATTAATGCTTCGGCAGCAAAAGTTTGGGCAAAAGTAAGTAATTTTAATGATTTGGGTGCTTGGCATCCTGCTGTTAAGACTACAGAAATCGTATCAGGTAAAAACAATCAAGTAGGTGCTGAGCGCCTATTGACGCTGCAAGATGGCGGCACAATTAAAGAAAAATTGCTTGCCTATCATGCTAAAGCTAAGACATTTAAATACGCTATTGTTGAAGGTGTACTTCCAGTAACGAGTTATGTTTCATCAGTCACTGTTAAAGCTGCAGGCAAAGATAAGGCTTTAGTGGTTTGGGAAGGTAGTTTTAAACGTAAAGATTTAGCGGCTATGCCAGCTGAAGGCCAAGATGATGCGACAGCAGTTAAAGTCATTACCAGCGTTTATCGTGGTGGTTTAGATAATTTGAAGAAAATCTCAGAGTAATTGCATTTAAAACCCAGCCCGAAGGTGCTTTGGGGCTGGGTTTAATTCCCATATCAGTAAGATCATTAAAGATTTAGGTTTTGTATGCTGCCCCAAATAACCAGGGTTGAGAGCATTAAAAAAACCAAAGCGATCATGCCAGCAACCACAATTCCGCCGAAATACATGATGGCGTTTTCTTTGTTTTTGATATCAAAAACTTCAGGTAATCCATAAAAAATAAGTCCTCCGCTCGCCATCAGCGCCAGCGTGCCAATGAAAACCAAGACTAAAAAATTGGGGGCGAGCAGACTCACTGACGACAACCAAATCGGCGTTGGAGCGACCGCAGCCAAGGTAAATGCAGACTGATAGGTGGGGTTAATATCAGCGACTTCGCCTAAATGTCTAATAATCAGCGCCATAATCGGCACAGCAATCAACTGAACAAGAAAAAACACGGTGCCTACGTACATCATCTTTGTGGTTGAAAGTATATCCACCAGTAAAAAAGCATCTTGCGATTTTCCAGCGTAAAGAATCATTAAGGTGGGAATGCAAGATAGAGGAACAACATGCAGTAAAAACAATCTGGGGATAGAAGGTGATGAAGCCAGTAGCTCACGCCATCCATTAGTTGGTGTCCAAAATAGTTTAAACATGGTGCTTAAGTTCATTGTCTTTCCTCCTGCATTTAGTTAGGGTTCAATCAATGTATTTGCGTCTTACTTCATTAATATTTTCTTAACTCAAAAATCTCCAGATCCTTTAATGGCAAGGCTTTCACGCCCATTGTCCAAATTTTTTTCAAAACAATTATTTGATTTAGATCAAACCTTGTGATAGGTTAACACAATGTAACGAAATTGTTACAAAGCACTAAAACATTGTTACAAAGCGGCTTGATATTTTATTTTTAAAGTTCAGATGGTGTTGCTTGTGTTGATCACTGTTTGCTAAAAATGGAAGTCATCTTTGAGATTATGGCAAATTTTGAAATCGTCACGAGGCCCAATAGTTCACTGACAGTGACTTATAAGATTTATGCTGTCGCTTTATTGAGCTTTTTATCATTGGCGATAGCCCTCTTTTTTTGTTGGATGGGGGCTTGGTTGGTGTTGCCGTTTGCAGGGATGGAGTTGCTGGCAATTGGCTATGCATTTTATTATGTGCATTGCCACTCGCAAGATTATGAGCGCATCGTGATTGACGACGATCATATTTCAATAGAGAAGAAAAGCTATAAGACCTATAGTCAAACTAGCTTTAATCGCTATTGGGTAAAAGTCTTTCTTAGAACTGCGCCTAGTGGGGACCAAGAATTGTTCCTCAGGTCGCACGGGAGAGAGGTTAACTTCGGTCAATGTTTTATGACCAGTGAAGAACGTGTAGATTTAGCAAGTCAATTAAAACAACGAATAGGGTTAATTTACTAACCAGAAATGAGGAGTTATGGGAGTAATGCGGTTTCTTAGATTGTTGAGTGTTGGGTTAGTTCTTTCTTTATGCTCGATTTCGGCACATGCAGAATATGCATGGAACTTCCCTTTGCCTGTAACGCCAATGGCGGCAGATACATTGCAAGTTCACAACAAATTCATGTTGATCGTGATGGTGATTTTCCTCATCGTCTTAGGCATTATGATCTACTCACTCGTCAACCATCGAAAAAGCAAAGGCTATAAGGCCGCTGAGTTTACGGGTCCGGCCAATAGGTTTCAGCTTCTTTGGACACTCGTTCCATTTGCAATTCTTCTGTTTATTGACTTTATCTTGATGGGTATTCCCGCCTACCACAGCGTTTTGACCATGCAAGATACAAAAACCAATGCTGATATGGCGATTAAAATCGTCGGATCTCAGTGGCGTTGGCAATATGAGTATTTGGATGGTGAAGCTAAGGGGATTAAGTTTGTAAGTAATCTAAGCACACCTCAAGATCAAATTGACAATAAAGCCGAGAAGGGCGCAAATTACCTGCTTGAAGTGGATAATCACCTCGTGCTTCCTGTGGGCAAAAAAGTACGTATTTTGTTAACTTCAACCGATGTTATCCACAATTGGTGGGTTCCATCATTTGGTGCGGCACGTGATGCTATTCCTGGCTTCCTCAGGGAAACATGGGTCACCATTGAAAAGCCGGGTACATATACTGGCCAATGTAAAGAGCTATGTGGTCGTGGACATGGATTTATGCCTGTCGTTGTTGACGCAGTTTCTCAAGAGGAATATTCCAAATGGGTAGGTCAACAAAAAGCTAAGTTAGCTGCTGCTTCTGCGGGTGCTGATAAGCAATGGACCAAACAAGAATTAGTTGCACATGGTCAAGAAGTCTACGTTAAAAATTGTGCTGTTTGTCACCAAGCAAATGGTCAAGGTTTACCGCCTACTTTCCCAGCGCTAGCAGGTAGCAAAATTGCAACAGGTCCAATTTTTGATAAAGATGGAAAGATCATCAAAGATGGTCATTTAGATCGTGTGTTTAATGGTAAAAATGTGATGCCAGCTTGGAAAAATACCTTGAATGACACAGATATAGCCGCAGTGATCACTTATGAGCGTAACAGCTTCGGTAATGCTGTTGGCGATATGGTTCAACCATCTCAAGTAAAAGCTTTGAGATAAGATTGTTTAAAAAAAGAGCATAGGAGAAAGTGATGAGTTCAATAGGCGCAGTTCATGATTCTCATGATGATCACCCAACCGGAATAATGCGTTGGCTGACCACAACAAATCATAAAGATATTGGCACGATGTATCTGACATTCTCGCTAATCATGTTTTTGATTGGTGGATTGATGATTTTAGGTGTTCGTGCTGAGTTATTTAAACCCGGTCTTCAACTGATGAAACCTGAGTTTTTCAATCAGCTGATTGGTGTGCACGCCCTGATTATGATTTTTGCTGCGCTGATGCCTGCAGCAACAGGGTTTGCAAACTGGATGTTACCTTTGCAATTGGGTGCGCCAGATATGGCCTTGCCTCGCTTGAATAACTGGGGCTTTTGGCTACTTCCACCTGCTGCAATTCTGCTTACTCTTCCATTCACCTTAGCTCTTTTTGGGATAGGCGATGGCGCTGTTGCAACTGGCTGGACACTATACGCACCACTGTCTGTCCAAGGCGGTATAGGCGTTGACTTTGCTATTTTCGCGATTCACATTTTGGGTATTTCTTCAGTATTAGGTTCTATCAATGTGATTGTGACAATTCTCAATATGCGCGCTCCTGGCATGACACTGATGAAAATGCCGATGTTCGCTTGGGGTTGGTTGATTACTGCATTCTTATTGATTGCAACAATCCCTGTGTTGGCTGGTGCAGTAACCATGTTGCTGACAGACCGTCACTTTGGCACACACTTCTTTGATGCAGCAGGTGGTGGAGATCCTATCTTATTCCAACATTTGTTCTGGTTCTTTGGTCACCCAGAAGTTTATATCGTGCTTTTACCGATTTGGGGTTTCATGCCACAAGTGCTTCAAACATTTGCACGTAAACCAATGTACGGCTACAAAGCGCAAGTTTACTCACTATGGGCAATTGGTATTTTAGCGCTTGTGGTTTGGGCGCATCACTTCTTTACAGTGGGGATGCCTACACCAGCCTTGCTTTACTTTATGTATAGCACCATGTCGATCTCTCTACCGTTAGCCGTTCTATTTTTCTGTTGGATTGCAACAATATGGAAAGGCTCAATTAGCTTTGAAACACCGATGTTGTTTGCAATCGGTTGGATCATTCTTTTCGGTATCGGCGGTTTAACAGGTTTAGTGCTTGCTGATGTGGCTGCTGACCAACAATATCACCACTCATATTTTGTTGTAGCTCACTTCCATTACACACTATTTGCAGGCGGTATGATGGGGGTAATGACAGGTGTTTACTATTGGCTACCAAAAATGACAGGCCATATGTATAACGAAACATTGGGTAAATTACACTTTTGGCTGACTGCCATTGCGTTTAACTTTACCTTTATCCCTCAGTTCTTCTTAGGGTTGGCTGGTATGCCTAGACGTATTCCTGATTACGCCTTGCAATTTGCTGACTTTAATATGATTTCTTCAATTGCGGCTTTTGTTCTAGGTCTTTCACAACTGATATTTGTATACAACATTATTAGTTGTGTACGTGGCGGTAAGAAAGCAACTAACGAAGTTTGGGAAGGTGCGCAAGGATTGGAATGGACATTATCATCTCCACCGCCTTATCACAGCTTTACCGAACAGCCGATTGTAAAGTAGTAAACGTTTAGGATAGGGCTCTAGGATAACTAGAGCCCAATTGAAAAAAATGAAAAGTAAGAAAATGGCATTGGTGCTTGCGGCGGTTGCCTTGGTTTGGTATTTCATTGCTATGGTCGTTATATGGCACCAATAGACCAAGAAAGACAAAAAGCCAATAAAAAGTTAGTAATAAAGTTAGTATGGGGTGTGTTTGGCGCGTTGTTATTCGCCTTTGCTTTGGTGCCCTTATACAACGTTATTTGTAATGTGACTGGTTTGAATGGCAAGACTAACTCGCTTCCAGACAAAGTCAGCCAGCAGGTCGATTTAAGTAGAGAAGTGGTTGTTGAACTGACGAGTACAGTGATGCCGGGTTTGGGTTGGGATTTTTATCCAGAAACTTCCAGCGTTAAATTACATCCTGGTCAAATACAGTCAGTTAATTTTATCGCTAAAAATGTTACAAACGAGATTGTGACTGGTCAGGCAATACCAAGCATCAGCCCTGGCGAAGCAACCTCTTACTTTAAGAAGATTGAGTGTTTTTGTTTTCAGAGGCAGTCACTTAATCCTGGGGAAGTTAAAAAAATGCCTCTAAGATTTTATGTGAGTCCAGATTTACCCAAAGACATTCATGTGATTACGCTTTCATATGCGTTTTATAATGCAGTTAAGGTAGATAAAAAGCCTTAAAAGTAATTTAGGTAATAGTAATAATAACTAAGCTCTCGAAAATAATATAAAGGGATAGAGGATGGCTTCAAATACACATAACGCGAATCATTATTATGTTCCAAATCCAGCGACATACCCAGTAGCGCTCTCTGCTGGTTTGTTAGCGCTGGCCTCAGGATTTATCTTTAGCATCAATGATTTTCATATTGGAAAATGGTTGATGATGTTAGGAGCCATTGTCGTTTTTAGTATGATTTTTAAGTGGATGGGAAGTGTCATCGCTGAAAATCAAAATGGCTTATACAAAAAATGGGAAGATAAGTCATTCAGAGTTGGCATGATCACCTTCATTTGTTCAGAAGTGGCCTTCTTTGCTGCGTTCTTTGGCGCCTTGTTTTTCATGCGAGTGATTTCCATTCCTGAGCTTGCGTCTTTTGACCCTGAATATACCCTTTACAAAGGATTTACTGCGACATGGCCTTCTGCTGGCCCTGGTGGTGTAGTGCTAGGTAAAGAGTACGTTGCTGCTCATTTCACACCAATGGCAGCTTGGGGCTTGCCAGCGCTTAACACTTTGTTGCTGTTAACCTCTGGTGCAACTGTCACTTGGGCGCATTGGGGCTTGTTAAAAAATAACCGTAAGCAACTCGTGACTGGCTTATTTCTAACCGTAGCCCTTGGTATCGCGTTTTTGGCATGCCAAGCAACTGAATATCATCATGCTTATACTGAAATGGGCTTAACCTTAGGTGCTGGTGCTTATGGTGCTAGTTTCTTTATGCTTACTGGTTTCCATGGCTTCCATGTGCTACTTGGTACTATCATGCTGATAGTGATTCTTCTTCGTAGTATCAAGGGCCACTTTGATGCCGACCACCATTTTGGTTTTGAAGGTGTTGCATGGTATTGGCACTTTGTCGATGTGGTTTGGTTAGGCTTATTTATCTTTGTTTATTGGTTGTAAGGGATTAATGTGCAATAAAAAAGGCGATCAATGTGTCGCCTTTTTTATGTGTTTTACGCCAGTTTATGGGTGAACGTTAGCAATTAAGCCTGTGTAGTAACCAACAATCAGCATAATGAATAAGAATATAGACAGTCCAATTCTGAAAGTAAGTGCTTTAGCTGTTCGGTTGCTCGCCCCTCTATCTTTGCTTAAATAAAACAAAGCGGAAAATAGGCTGGCAACAATTAGTAAAAAGGCTAAAACAATAAGGACTTTCAAAAAAATAGGCGTGTTATGCATACATCTCTCCTTGTCATGACGAGTTGATTATGCGGTTCATCACATTAAATTGCAATTTTGATTCACATAGAGAGCTGTAGTGCTTAAAAATTTAAACAGATTCAAGCCTAGCTTAATCGGAACCATTGCAATATGTGTCTGCATTCCATTGTTTGTGCATTTGGGTTTATGGCAATACCAAAAAGCTATGCTCAAGCAAGGTTTGCAAAATCAATATGACATCAATGGACGGCAACAAAGCGAAAATCTACCTGTCGATTTCGGGCGGCTAGAAGATTTACGCTACAAAAATATTGAGGTGCTGGGTCAGTACCTAGATCAATATCAAATCTTGCTAGACAATCAAGTCGAAGGTGAGCAGCCAGGCTACCATGTGATTACGCCGCTGCGTATGCAAGATAGAGATCAGGTCATATTGATAGACAGAGGTTGGATTCCTGCATTGCCTGACCATAGCAATCTGCCAGTGATTGAAACCCCCACCGGCATGCAAAAGGTTGAGGGGCAAGTATGGGTGCCTAGTGTAAAATTTTTTACTTTGAAAGCGGATGTTGCCTCTACCCAGCATTGGCAAACACTGTGGCAGAATATGGATATGAAAAGCTATGCGAAAGCGGTGCCCTTTAATGTGGCGCCAGTGGTGTTGAGAATGTCTCCAAACAATAGCGGCGGATTTGTTCGCAATTGGGTGCGGCCAGATGATCGCATCGAAATGCATTTAAGCTATGCTTATCAATGGTTCGGATTCGCCTTTGCGACCTTAGCGATTTATTTAGTGGTCGGTTTTAGACGCGGCACGCAGCAGTAAATCATCATAACGACTATTTATAAGGCAGTATCAGTGCAAAACAAAACAGCAACACAACAGCAAAAAAAGAGCTATTTATTTATATTAGGCTTGGTCATCTTTTTTACCGCGCCCTTAGCCCTAGTGATGTATATGCATAGCGCTGATTGGCATCCTCAAGGGGATAGTAATGGCCACTTAATTAAGCCAGTGATTGCCATTAAAGTGCCTAGCGGCCTTCAGGGCATCCCGACAGCCTTAAATGAAGCAGGTAGCGGTCTATGGCAAGATAAATGGAATATGGTACTGGTGACAGAAACTTGTGATGCATCATGTGAAGCGAGATTGCATGATGTGCGCCAAATACATGCGTCTTTAGAAAAAGATATTAATCGGGTTCAGCGCATTTTGATTACTCATCAGCAAGACACCGGCGCGCTAAAAAAACAGTATCCTGATTTGCTGATTCTTAATCAGCCTAGTGATGATGTAGAAATGCTGATAGCACAGTTTAATCAGGGCAAGCAAAATGCAGCGACTGCCCATCAGCTCTATCTAGTTGACCCATTGGGCAACTGGATGATGGCTTATGCTGAGGATGTATCCGCAATTGATATACGTAAGGATATTGTTAAACTTTTGAAGTACTCTTGGGCGGGTTGATATGGAAGTTCTGAAAACTTACCTTTGGTTTAGGCGTCTTGCTTTGATTGCTGCTGTACTGGCGCTCTGTTTAGTGGTGTTGGGGGCGTATGTCAGGCTTTCCGATGCTGGTTTAGGTTGTCCAGATTGGCCAGGTTGTTATGGCTCATTGAGTGTGCCAGAAAGCCAGTCAGCGATTGTTCATGCGCAATCCGCATTTCCTGACAAACCTGTTGTTGCGCATAAAGCTTGGAAAGAAATGATACATCGCTATGTGGCAGGCACGCTGGGTCTGCTGGTTATTGGCTTATTCTTACTTGGCTGGCGTGCAAAAAGGTATATCGCTGTTTCGCCTTGGCTGCCAAGTGCGCTAGTGCTGGTGATTGGCTTTCAAGCCATGCTTGGTATGTGGACGGTGACCTTATTGCTTAAGCCTGTCATTGTCTCTTTGCATTTGATAGGCGGGATGACCACCCTTGCATTGTTGACTTGGATTGCGCATCGCCATTTTGGTACATTTATCGGGCGAGGCTCTGAAATGCAATCATTACGCTGGTTTGTCCGAGGCGCCTTGCTGGTTATTTTTGCTCAAATCTTTTTGGGCGGCTGGACCAGCTCTAATTACGCCGCTTTAGCTTGCACTGATTTCCCAACTTGTCATGGACAATGGATGCCGAGCATGGACTTTGCCTCAGCGTTTCATTTAACTAGAGAGCTTGGGCAATCTGCTACTGGAGAGCCGCTAGGGCTTTCAGCCTTTGTAGCGATTCAGTGGACACATAGACTAGGCGCCTTAATTACCAGCGCTTATTTTCTTATACTGAGCGTATTGTTAATCAGTAACCCGCGACTCAAATCTTTTGGTTTAATCCTGCTAGGCTTGCTGACTTTGCAAGTGAGCCTAGGGATTGCTAATCTGCTTTTGCATTTGCCATTAGTGCTCGCTGTTGGACACAATATGGGCGCGGCTTTGCTACTCATGACTATTGTTGTGATTAATTCAAAAATTACACTGTTAACAAAAGGAAGTTATTTATGAATACAGTGGTGATGGGTCATTTTCAAAAAATCTCTATTCGCTTTCAAAACTTTTTCCCGCTTTGTAAGCCGCGCGTTTCGGCCATGATTGTATTTACAGCGGTGATTGGCATGTTTCTCGCCTCCCCAGATTTCGTGCCTTTTAGCATTCTCATTCCGTCTACCATAGGCATTTTTATGGCATCAGGTGCGGCGGCGGCATTTAACTGTCTGATTGAGCAAGAAATTGATGCCAGAATGCTGAGAACCATCACTAGACCTTTGCCTAGCGGCAGGGTGAGCTCCGTTGAAACCATCGTATTTGCTTCGATTATTGGCCTAGTTGGGCTGGCCATTTTGTACGTCTTTGTGAATCCGCTTACCATGTGGCTAACGCTGTGTACTTTTTTGGGTTACGCCGTGATTTACACCATCTTTTTAAAGCCAGCGACCCCACTCAATATCGTCATCGGTGGCGCGTCTGGCGCAATGCCGCCAATTTTAGGCTGGGCGGCTGTTAACAATGTAGTCTCTCCAGAGTCATTGATATTGTTTCTGATTATTTTCGCTTGGACGCCGCCCCATTTTTGGGCTTTGGCTTTGTATAGACGCGATGACTACGCAAAATCTGGCCTGCCTATGTTGCCAGTCACGCATGGTGAAGAGTTTACGCGGCTACATATTTTGCTATATACCATTATTTTATTTGTGGTTGCCTTGATGCCTGTTGGGCATGGCATGAGCGGCATGATTTATCTGATTATTTCTATCGTGATGAATTCAATCTTCATGGTTTATGCAGTGCGCTTATACCGTCGATATTCAGATGCTTTAGCTAAAAGCACCTTTAAGTTTTCGATTATCTATTTAATGATTATCTTTGCAGCACTGTTAATTGATCATTACTTGTATATTCCCGTGATGATCTGATTTTTCCATCGGCTTGCAGACAATAGGCTGGGAGTGAGGCTGCCCAGACTTAGTCTGCAAGCAACTAAGTTCAGGCAGCTTGATTACTCTTCAAGCAGACTTCTTAACATCCATGCTGTTTTCTCATGAATATCTAAACGCTGTGTTAAAAGATCAGCGCTGGGTTGATCATTCGCGTCGCCTGCCACATTAAAGGTTGCCCTAGCAGTTCTCGCTACCGCCTCATGACCTTTTACTAGCGTTTTAATCATGTCAACCGCTTTAGGCGGATGTGCAGGCACATCAGGCAATGAAGTGAGCTTGGAGAACTGCTGATATGAGCCAGGCGCAAAATGCCCTAAGGAGCGAATGCGCTCAGCAATTGGGTCAACCGCATTCCACAGTTCAGTGTATTGCCCCATGAACATGACATGCAGTGTATTGAACATTGGGCCAGTCACATTCCAATGAAAGTTATGCGTGGTTAAATACAAGGTATATGTATCAGCCAGCAGTTTGGATAATCCATCCGCAATTGCTTGACGATCTTTTTCATTGATGCCGATATCTATTTTATTCAGCGTACTAGATTGCTTAGCCATGTCTATCTCCTTTAAGCGTGTAACAGTCGACTAATTGAATGACTTATTCATCAAGTGATTCATTAAGTAATTCAAAATAAAATTGCCTTTAATGTGCATTCTTTGTTTAGGCATAACGATACTCCTTATTTTCATTTTTTCGCGCCGCAATTTTGTTAAAGGTTTTGTGCAATAAATAAAACCAAACACCGTTAATCATGGGCTCAATAATGGCATCAGCGGCTGCTAAATTCATGCTCGCACCCGTAATCACCTTAATACATATCATTGCAATGATGATGTGGCCGCAAGTGTAAATCACAGCAAGCGAAGCACTGCTGCCAGCAATCCATTTGTTGATGGTTTTGAATATACCGTTTTTAATTTCTGACATGATAGCTCTCCAATAAAGTAGTTGGATGCATTATGTGAAATTCATCACGATTAATCCAATTTTATATTCTTACTGCATTCATAAGTTTTACAAATGGTAAGGAATGGCTTGGGGATGGACATTAAAAATCAAGCTTGAGTGCATTATTTATTCATACAGGCTTGCAAATAAGAATGATTCTCATTACAATTGAGAACAGTTCTCATTTAAATTTCAGGTTGGACATGCTTAAAAAACACATCGCGAGTATTTTGGTTTTAACTTCATTAATTTCAACACCCGCGTTGGCTGGTGAGGGTTTGTTTGGATGGGTTTATACATTAGATCTTCAGCCCAAGGGTAAGTACGAGTTTGAGCAAAGAGCGCAACTCAATCATAAGCAAAAAGGAGATTACGACAATCTTAAATTAAGAACAGAAATTGAATATGGCTTGACCGACGATTTTCAAGTGGCAGCTTATATCAATACCAACTATGTAAATGCTTATCGCAATGATGGAGAGGGCGCGACGGCTGGGGGTGATATTCCAGAGTCGGCTGACCCAAGTAAACGATACAGCCATTTTAGATTTGAAAGCGCATCGCTTGAGGCTATTTGGCGCATCACCAATCCAGTTGTTGATCCGATTGGTATCGGTTTATATATCGAACCAGAAATTGGGCCTAAGAAAAAAGAGCTTGAAACTCGATTGCTATTACAAAAGAATTTAATTGATGATCGTTTGATTTTGGCAAGTAATCTGATTTTTGCAACTGAAAAAGATAGCGTGATTTCAGCGCAAAATCCTGAGAAAAAGTCACACTTTGATTTGCTTGCAGGTGCGTCTTATCGCTTTGCCAGTCATTGGAGTGGTGGCTTAGAGTATCGATATCATAACGATTTTTCTGGCTACTTCTTTCAGTCACAAACTCAACATGCCCACTTTATTGGCCCCAATATTCACTATGCAACAGAAAAGTGGTGGGTGACAGCGGCATGGAGACATCAAATTGGTGGCACCTGTCAAAATCAAGGCGCTGCTGAGTGTGCAGACGGCTATGTGATGGATGACCATGGGCGAGATGAGTTGATGTTGAAGTTTGGCATGCCGTTATAGAGAGGCATGTATCATGAAAAAAACACTCATCTTGATGTTGTTGTTAGCAATATCAATCCAAGCTGAAGCTAAAGAGTATTTAACCGTTGAACAAGCGCAACAGCTTATTTTCTCGGGGCGTGCCATGACAAGAGCGCCCGTGAGTTTAAGCTCAGAGCAACAATCCAAAATGACGGATGCATCATCCGTTAAGTTTCCATTCGATGGAAAAAATGTGTGGAAAGTGGCTGAGGGAGGATGGTTTATTGTTGACCAAGTGGTTGGTAAGCATGAGTTTATTACCTATGCCCTAGGCATTAATGCTGATGGTACGGTCAAGCAAGTGGATGTGCTTGAATACAACGAGTCTTATGGTTATGAAGTTAAAGAAAGAAGCTGGATGAACCAGTTTGTTGGCAAAACCGCTGCTATGCCCATCAAATTAAATCAGGACATCAAAAATATTTCTGGCGCGACACTCTCTTGTAAGCACTTGTCTGACGGGGTGAAGCGGGTGATGGTGATGTATGAGTTAGCATTAAAAGGGCAAAAGTAATGGCAAGAAGGATTAAGCCGATTGGCGTGAAACTGCCGAATTTCCAGCGCTTGAGCGCCTATCTGTTTTTCTCTCTTGTGGCGATAACGGGAGTCTGGTGGATAATGTTGAGTGAAGTCATGGCGAGTATGAATCTCAAGCTTATCCATCAAGTGCTCATTATTCACGGCATCACAGCCACCATCTGTTTGATGATATTTGGTTCAATAATGACGCAGCATATTCGTATTGCTTGGCAGCTCAATAAAAATAGAGTTTCTGGTGGCGCTAGCGCGACGGTATTTGTTTTGTTAATTCTAACTGGTTTGGGGCTTTATTACGCCGGCGAGGAGCAGCAAAGTTTTTTTGAGTGGAGCCATATTGCAGTGGGATTGCTGATTGTTTTTTTAGTCCCTGTGCATATTGTTTTAGGCAAAAGGGCGCATTAGCTAAAAGCCTAGCGATGGGATACAAGGCTAGGCTTTTATTTGTTTAGGCGGAGTGTTCAGCTCTTAGATTTTTGATTTTTCGATTCTCAAAAGCCCGCAAACCTAAGAAAGTCAGCACGCCAATCAGTATCATGACCACAATAAAGCTACCATAAGCAATCGGCCAAGGGATGCCAGCAGTCATCATTGAGAATTCTGACATGCCGCCAATCCCAGCCAAGATGTTGACGGGCATGAAAACCACGCTGATGATGGTTAAGCGTTTAAGATCAATATTTTGATTAACGTTCAAGAAACCAACGGTTGCGTCCATTTGGAAGTTGATTTTATTAAACAAGAAAGAGGTATGGCCATCTAGCGATTCAATATCTCTTAGAATTTCACGCACATCATCATGTTGCTCACTCGATAGCAGCCTGCCTCGCATCAAGAATGACAAGGCATTACGAGTATCTAGTACATTGCGTCTAATCCGACCATTTAAGTCTTCTTCTTCAGAAATTGCGGTCAAGATTTTAGCTGCTTGATCATTGGTAATATGAGATTTAAAAACTTGCTTGCCTACTTTTTCCAGATTGGAATAAATGTCTTCCAAGGCATTCGCAGAGTATTCCACATCCGCCGCATACAAATCCAATAGCACGTCTTTGGCTTCTGATACGTAACCAGCCTGAGCTCTTGCACGGAGGCGTTGCAATCTAAAAACGGGTAGCTCTTCGTTTCGCACCGAGAATAAGGTATTGCCCGTGAGCACAAAAGCCACGGTAATGTTGCGAGATTCATCACTGCGATCTAATAAGAAGTCTGAATGTAAATGCACCTCACCATTGTCTTCTAGGTAAAAACGAGCACTGGTTTCAAGGTCGGTTAAATCTTTGGGATTAGGGATATGCACGCCAAAGATTTCTCTTGCCCATTCGAGTTGCTCATCCTCAGGCGTCACTAAATCCACCCAAATCGGCTTGGCTTTGGCTAAGTCCTCACGGCTATAAATAGGAATCTGGCGTAAACGGCCCTCATGCAAATCAAACACCCGCAACACCGTGCTTTGAACAGGTGGTTTGGATTCTGATATTAGCTCAACCCGAACATCATCAGAGACTTCTAATAAAACCTCGTCTCTACGATGGTCAATCACCAAATCCCAAACCACATTTCTTTCATGCTCAGAAAGTGATTCAAGGGCATTAGCGACTTCTTTATTTGATAGCTTAGCGATAAACTTTTCTAAATCAGCCAAGTTTTGTTTTTGAACGATAGACTCTACTAGCTCTTGGCGTGGCATATCTTGGCGGTGAACTAAACCTTCCACCAGCTTTTGTCTCGCTAGAAGATTTTTAATTACCGCCAATTGATTTTCTACTTGAGTATGATCAGTCATGGCTAGTGTATTTTCATTGATAGAGGTTTAAGCTTTGCATGGCTGATATTGTAATACGTTGATGTTCAAAATAGGGGGTTGTTTAAATGCGATGCCCTAAAAAATAATCAGCACAGCTAATCAGCGCGACCAGTAAGCGGGTGCTTACATTCTGTAATGCCTCAATATGCTAGATTTAACGGATTGTTTGATGGATTTCTATATTCGTTTGATCTGTGACAACACATCATGCTTGCATTAGCGCTACCATCAAGCTTTATTGTTGAGGAGTATTGAAATGTCTTTAAGTCACGCAGTTGTTTGGATTGATCACCAAGAAGCGCACGTTATTCAATTCAATGCAGAGACGCATGAAAATGCGACCATCAGCACAAAATCTAAGCATGGACATATTCATCATAAAGCTGGCGTATTGACAGGGCATCATCAAGTAAGCTCGCAAGCTTATTTGCATGAAGTCGTTGAAGCGGTAGCCGCATGTCATGAGATTTTGATTGTAGGCCCTGGGGTTGCTAAATTAGAGTTGATTAAACATATCAATCATCATGATGCAAAAATCGCGCATAAAGTGGTGGGGGTTGAGACAGTAGATCATCCAACGGATGGGCAATTGCTGGCTTATGCTAAGAAATATTTTTTACGTATAGATCAATTACTACCCATTTAAATGGTTTTTTTGCGATTAAGTTTGATTAAAATACAATTTTTTAACATTTTACAAGCGGCCTTAAAGTATAATCAAAACTTGTGGGATTGTGCTGTGGTAATTTTTTAAGGAGTTGATATGAAAAAGAATTTGATGAGTTTAGCGCTCTTGGCTACTTTTGGCTTTGCTTCATTTTCTGCGGTTGCGGAAGATGATGCTTACAAAGGTGCTTGGTATGCCTTGCCAGGGATTAGCTACAATTGGACAGACAGTGACTTAAAAGCCGATGATGGCGTGGGTGGTTTCTTGCGTGCTGGTAAAGAAATTAGCCAAAATTGGGATGTTCAGTTCGGTGGCTCTTATGCCAGCGTCGATGGCAATACTGGCGGTAAATATAAACAAACCCTTTTAGGGGTTGATGCGCTTTATATGTTTAGCCGTGAGAGATTGCGTCCGTTCTTATTGGTGGGTATAGGTTATGCGCACAATAAATTGGACTACCTCGGTAGTGGCTCAAAAGACTCTGTGATGGGTAATATTGGCGCGGGTGTACAGTATTCTTTAACCGACAATATTGGTTTACAAGCTGATTTGCGTTCAGTGTGGAGTGAGGCCAATGTTGGTGCGGACAGCAAAACTGTTGCGAACACACTCTTAAACTTTGGTGCTATTTTCCGCTTTGGTGCGCCAGCTCCTGTTGCCGAGCCAGCGCCGCAGCCAGTTGTTGAGCAAGCTGTCGAATCTCCAGCGCCAGTAGTGGCGCCTGAGCCAGTAAAGCCAGCATGTAAGCCTCTTGTTGAGACTATCACTATCCAGTCTGAAGCTTTGTTTGACTTTGATAAATACACCATCAAAGGCAAAAACAACCAAGTATTAGACGAAGTTGCTGCTAAGATTAAAGAGCATGATGATATTGAATTTATCTTGGTGACTGGTCATACCGATAAAATCGGCTCTGATGCTTATAACCAAAAACTTTCAGAGCGTCGTGCTGATGCAGTGAAAAAATACTTAGCTTCACATGGCATTAAAGATGTGCGCATTAAATCAGTTGGTAAAGGCGAGTCTGAGCCAGTGGTTGATTGCACTGGTGTAAAAGGCAGCAAAAAAATGATTGAATGCTTAGCACCTAACCGTCGTGTGGTGGTTGATGCAACGCACAAGCAAGAAGATGGTTGCGCTACAAACTAAATTTGTATCTGCTTAATCTGTCTTGATAAAAAGGGCCACGTTAGATACGTGGCCTTTTTTATTGTCAGTATTGGTCAAGCGATGACTGAACGATATTGATTCCTTAGCTTTTTGATTTATGATGAACACATACTAAAATTGGATACCGCAATATGCACAAAATTAACTTAATGCCGCACAAAAACAAGGCTTTTGACATGCTGATAATCGCCTTGGCACTATTATTGGCGCAAGGGCTGGCGCGGGCTAAAGATTTGAGTGACGAGCAATATCAAGTACGTGCGGCGCAGAAAGAGTACGAACTAGCGTATCAAGACCATCAAGTATTAAGCAGCGCTATTAACGAAATGCAAAAAAGAATCGCGCAGCAAACAAAGCAACTAGAAACCCTTAAAAAAGATTTGCCTGCTAAAGAAGCACGTTTAAATAAAGCGCAAAAAGCGCTTGAGGAAAAACAGGCTATTTTGGATAGAGCTTGGAATGAAAACCAAAAGTAAGCGACTATCGGCTTTTCTTCTTTTTGTTTAGCTTGCGCGTCTGACGCCACTCTGCAATTCTTTGTCGGCGCATGATAATGGTCATCACCAAAATCGCCCAGCCCAGCGCTAACCAAGGCAAAGTACCCGCATAAATGCTGACCACAATCAGGTGTGGGTAAGCGGTTGTGAGGATTAGGGGCAATAGCCCTAAGATGAGTCCAAGCAGTATTAAAAGCATGTTTTCCTTGAGTTGCTGATTATCTTGCTTCTGCAAAACTGACTTGTATATTGAGTCCTTTTTTATCAGGCTCATCACTAATTTCCACATTTGCTTGGTGTAACTGAGCAATCTCCATGACGATAGACAGACCAAGTCCGCTCCCTTCTTGCCCTGAGCCGATAATGCGGTGAAAGCGCTCAAAAACTTTTTCACGCTCTTCTTTAGGAATACCAGGGCCGTTATCTTCCACGCTCAGTACTATCTCCCCCGCCTCGCGGTGTACATTGACTGTCACTTTGCCGCCACCTGGGGTATATAACAAGGCGTTATCAACTAAGTTATAAAGTAGCTCTTTAAGGCGTTTGCTATCGCCTAGCACCATTGCTGATGGATCAGAGGCTTCAAATCCAAGGTCAATCCCTTTTTTAACAGCGGCAGGCACCATATCTGTGGTGACTTCTTGAGCAATTTGGTTAAGATTCACTGGACTAAGCACGGTATTTTGCAAAGCATCTTGTTGGTTTCTGGCTAGGCTCAGCAGTTGGCTAATCGTGTGGGATAAACGCTCCATGCTCGCCCCCACATGATCTAATAATTGCTTATGCTGCTCAGGATTGCTTTCTAACAATGCAAGCTCTAGCTGGGCCTGTGCGCCAGCCAATGGCGTGCGTAATTGGTGGGCCGCATCCGCAATAAACCGATTTTGTGCATTTAACACGCTCTCCAACTGCCGCATCAGGGTATTGACTGAATTGACCAGAATCATCACCTCGGTCGGCACATTGGGTAAATCAATCGCACTTAAATCAAGATAAGAGCGTTTGGAAACCGCAGCTTGTAAATCAAATAACGGTTGTAAGCCGCGCTCTACGCCAAACCAGATAATGCCAATTGTAAAAAGCACCAACAGCAATTGCGGCACGATAATGTCGATAAGCACATTGCTGGCTAAAGCCTGACGCTTGTGTAATGTTTCGGCCACTTGAATATATACAGGTAGTTCAGCGCCATTTTTTTGTATGCTCACCAGTGTAGATACAATGCGCACCTCTAAATTATGTACGATGCCATCTCTAAAGTTAGGGTTGCTTGCTTGGCCTTTTAATGGAGGCATCAGCCCAGCATCATCATCTCCATTGAGCACCTTGCCGTTAGTGTCGACCACATTATAAAAAATAACATCCGATTGATCGTTCAATATGAATTGCTTTTCATTTTTTGGTAGCGATAAATCGGCGATAGCATCATCTGATTTTTGTAGCAGTTGATAGATGGAATAAGCGGAGTCATATAGCGCGTTATCAAAAGCTTCTCGCTGTTCAACAACAGCAAATCTAAACAAGATAGAAGAAACAATCAGAATAAGAATTAACAATGGCGGCACTAATAAGAGCAGCAGTTTTTTGCGTAGGGAAGAGTATTTTGTCATCTTAGGACTGCGCCTTTTGCAATAGATAGCCCAAACCACGGATGGTTAATACATTGATACCGCAGGGCTCTAATTTTTTACGAATACGATGGATATAGACTTCAATAGCATTGTTGCCCACACCCTCGTCCCATTTGCATAAGGCCTCTACCATGGCCTCTTTGCTGACCACCCGCCCAACGCGGGATAACAACAACTCAAGCACTCCAAACTCACGAGGCGATAACAACATTTGCTCACCGTTCACGGTCAGCATCTTGTCACTAATATTCATCACCAAAGGGCCATACTCTATGGTTGAAGCCAGAATAGCGTTGTTACGGCGAATTTGAGCGCGCAGACGAGCCTCTAGCTCAGGCAGTTTGAAAGGCTTAGTTAAATAGTCATCTGCACCTAAATCAAGGCCTTTGACTCGGTCATCCAGATCATCGCGCGCTGTCAAAATAATCACAGGCGCCATGACGTGACGTCCGCGCATTCTTTTGAGCACCTCAAAACCATCAATTTTAGGCAAGCCCAAGTCAAGAATAACAGCATCGTATACGTGGTCATGCAGCGCGATATCGGCTTCATAGCCATCATGCGCCCAGTTTACGGTATAACCTGCACGATTGAGCGAAGTGCTCATCGCATGGCCTAGCGCTGCATCATCTTCAACTAACAAAATTTTCACTTATTGCCTTCAGGGTGGGCTAGCTTGAGGGTTATTCTACTTGGATAAAACAGATACTTGAAGCCTAAGCGAAAAAACAAAAAAGGCCTACAGCGGAAACTGTAAGCCTTTTTATGATTTGGTGCGCCCGAAGAGATTCGAACTCCTGACCCCTTGGTTCGTAGCCAAGTACTC
>JBMSSY010000006.1:0-23841 GCA_049424605.1 Candidatus Methylopumilus sp. | reverse complement strand
TCTTCCGTTTTTGGCGGAAAAAATTCAAAACTAATTTCAGGTTTCATACATACTTTCTACAGATTTTATCGCTCAGCAGGCCAGTTGTGGCCTGCCAAGTTTAGCTGCATTAATAGCGATAAGTATCAGGCTTAAATGGGCCGTTTTGTGAAACACCAATGTAAGCCGCTTGTTCGTCTGTTAGGCGCGTCAATTGTGCATTGAGCTTCTTCAACTGCAATACCGCTACTTTTTCATCCAAATGTTTAGGCAACGTATAAACGCCTACTGGATATCGATCGGTATTGGCAAATAACTCGATTTGCGCAATCGTTTGATTAGCAAAAGATGAGCTCATCACATAGCTTGGATGACCAGTACCGCAACCCAAGTTAACCAAACGGCCTTTGGCTAACAAGATAATCTTTTTGCCATCAGGGAAAATGACATGATCCACTTGCGGCTTAATTTCCTCCCACTCATATTTTTCAAGTGAAGAAACATCAATCTCTTTGTCGAAGTGGCCAATGTTACAAACAATCGCTTGGTCTTTCATTTTTGCCATATGGTCGTGGCTAATTACATGATAGTTACCTGTAGCCGTCACAAAAATATCGCCATGCTCACAAGCGTAATCCATAGTCACCACACGGTAACCTTCCATCGCTGCTTGCAATGCGCAGATTGGGTCGATTTCTGTCACCCAAACTTGGGCTGATAAAGCACGTAAAGCTTGTGCAGAACCTTTACCCACGTCGCCGTAACCAGCAACCACCGCAATCTTGCCCGCAATCATCACGTCTGTTGCGCGTTTAATCGCATCAACTAAAGACTCACGACAACCATATAAGTTATCAAATTTTGATTTGGTCACAGAGTCATTTACGTTAATGGCAGGGAAAGCCAAACGGCCTTCTTTGTGCATTTGGTATAAACGGTGTACGCCTGTGGTTGTTTCTTCGGTCACCCCTTTGATGTGGGCAAGACGTGTTGAGTACCAAGTAGGGTCTGTTTTAAGTTTTTCTTTAATCGCATTAAACAAACAAACCTCTTCTTCGCTGCTTGGATTGTTCAGCAAAGAAATATCTTTTTCTGCATTGGTGCCTAGATGAAGCAACAAAGTCGCATCGCCACCATCATCCAAAATCATGTTTGAATAGCCACCATCGACCCATTCAAAAATGCGGTGTGTGTAATCCCAATACTCTTCTAAAGTTTCGCCTTTAATCGCAAAAACTGCTGTGCCACCTGCCGCAATCGCTGCTGCTGCATGGTCTTGGGTCGAATAAATATTGCAAGATGCCCAGCGCACTTCCGCACCCAAATCTTTAAGTGTTTCAATCAACACCGCGGTTTGAATAGTCATGTGCAATGAACCAGTAATGCGCGCGCCTTTAAGTGGTTGAGCTTTGGAAAACTCTTCACGAATCGCCATTAGGCCAGGCATTTCAGTTTCAGCAATCGCAATTTCCTTGCGGCCAAAACCAGCCAAATTAATATCAGCTACGATGTAATCTTTAAAATCAGTCACAGTATTCATGTTTTTCCTTGAATGGTGTGACCGGAGGGAATGCGGAAAATCTGGAGATGCCTAAAGAACCAGCAGTAAATTACTGAAGCTCTAACACTCTCACCCGTATCCCGTGCCCGGCACGGTTAATATGGTGAGCGCCGTTAGAACATGTTCCGAGCCTGGGAGTTTTCTCTCGCAGCGCTCCTCGGAATGGCGCTAATTATACGCGATTATTTTTTTTGCACAAATTTCAATCAATTAAGTACATCCAACCATAAAAAAAGCCCCATCAAGTGATGAGGCTTTTTCGATGCAAACGCGCTTAAATTGCCGCTTGTTAGATTCCCGCTTTAAGTGCCGCGACTTTATCAATCGCTTCCCAAGAGAACTCTGGCTCATCACGTCCAAAATGGCCATAAGCGGCTGTCTTGGTATAGATTGGGCGAAGCAGGTCTAGCATCTTGACGATGCCTTTAGGGCGCAGATCAAAGTGTTCACGCACCAGAGCGGTCAGCACTTCGTTTGAAACTTTACCTGTGCCATAGGTTTCCACCATGATAGAAGTTGGCTGTGCCACACCAATCGCGTAAGAGATTTGAACTAGGCAACGTGATGCTAAACCAGCAGCCACGATGTTCTTAGCCACATAGCGACCCGCATACGCCGCAGAACGGTCTACCTTAGAAGGGTCTTTACCTGAGAATGCGCCGCCACCATGTGGCGCTGCGCCACCATAAGTATCCACAATAATCTTACGGCCTGTTAAGCCGCAATCGCCTTGTGGTCCACCAATCACAAAACGACCTGTTGGGTTAACTAAGAATTTAATGTCGCCCTTGATCAGCTCTTTAGGTAGCGTTGGTTTGATGATTTCTTCAATCACCGCTTCACGAATGTCTTTGAGTTCCATCTCAGGCGCATGTTGGGTTGAAACCACCACCGTATCAATCGCACTTGGTTTGCCGTTTTGGTACTTAATCGTCACTTGCGATTTCGCATCAGGACGTAGCCATGGCAAACGGCCATCTTTACGCAGTTGTGATTGGCGCTCCATCACGCGGTGAGAGAGCCAAATAGGCAATGGCATGAGTTGTGGTGTTTCATCGCAGGCATAGCCAAACATAATGCCTTGATCGCCAGCCCCTTGATCCAGCGGGTCATCATGTGCGCCATCCACGCCTTGAGCAATATCAGGCGACTGTTTGTCATAAGCCACCAGCACCGCACAACCTTTATAGTCAATGCCGTATTCGGTGTTGTCGTACCCTATGCGTTTAATCGTCTCGCGTGCCACTTTGATGTAATCCACATTCGCGGTTGTAGTAATCTCACCAGCAAGCACAATTAAGCCTGTATTGGCTAAGGTCTCAGCCGCAACACGAGCCGTTGGGTCTTGAGCCAGAATTGCATCTAAAATACTGTCAGACACCTGATCAGCAAGTTTATCTGGATGGCCTTCAGAAACCGATTCTGAAGTAAATAAATATTCGGACATAATGATTATTCAGTGAATTTTGCAAGGGTATGTAGCATAACAAAATAAGTCTAATTCACAAAATGACGACTACCTTAGCGGGCAACAATCCCATACAATATAAGTAATTATTCAAGCAAGTTAGTCAATTTAATATGCACATAAAATTCACAAAAATGCAGGGCATAGGCAACGACTTTGTAGTGATAGATGGCTTTAATCAAGCCATCAAACTCAGCGCTGATCAAATTCGCCATCTTGCCGACCGACATTTCGGTGTGGGTTGCGACCAACTTTTGCTGGTTGAACAAGCCAGCCATCCAAATGCAGATTTTCGTTATCGTATTTTTAATGCCGATGGTCACGAAGTAGAACAATGCGGAAATGGCGCGCGCTGTTTTGTGAAATTTGTTCACCAGCACAAGCTCACAGATAAAACTCAAATTTGTGTTGAAACAGCTAGCGGTCTGATTTATCCCAAGCTTGAAGATAACGGTTTAGTGACCGTCAATATGGGCGCACCTCGATTTGAGCCTGCACAAATTCCGTTTATTGCAGACCAATCAGCACTCACTTATCAGCTAGACCTTGGCAACTCAGCGGTGGAAATTTCCACGGTTTCGATGGGCAATCCGCATGCAGTGCAAATTGTGCAAGATGTTGATTCAGCTCCCGTCGAGGTTCAAGGCGCGCTGATAGAATCTCATGCGAAATTCCCTCAACGAGTCAATGCTGGCTTTATGCAAATCATCAATTCACATGAAATACGCTTACGTGTTTTTGAACGTGGCGCTGGAGAAACTTTAGCCTGTGGCACTGGCGCTTGTGCTGCGACAGTCGCAGGTATTCGTTTGGGCAAATTGCAATCCCCAGTCAAAGTCATCATGCGCGGCGGCGAACTCAATATTAGCTGGGATGGCGACCAATCTGCCGTGATGATGACAGGGCCTGCCATCACCGTATTTGAAGGCGAAATCAGCATTTAATTAAAATAAAATCTGTCATTAAGGGCATTTATGCAAAACCAAGAACACAGCAGCACACTCAACGAGGCCGAAGTCGCTCAGTATCTTGAGAGCCATCCTCAATTTTTCTCAAGCCATACTGGCTTGCTTGCCACGATGTATCTGCCTAATCCACATGGTAGCGGCACAGTATCTTTGGCAGAACGCCAACAAGTAGCGCAACGTGACAAGATTCAGCAAGTAGAGAGAAAATACAACGAACTCCTGCAATTTGGCATCGAAAATGAAGAGAAAAGCAATAAAGTTCACAAATTGACCTTAGCCTTATTAGAGGCCAGCAACTTAAGCGAAATTGTTCAAGCGCTCAACAACAGCTTGCAACATGATTTTGATATTTCAAGCACCAAGCTCATCCTTTGGACTGAGCCCAAAAATAATGACGATGCTAAACATCCTGCATTTGCTGAAATAGATGAAATCTCAAAAGCTTGGGCAGAGGCGCTAATTGAGCCATATTATGGCGCCTTGCCTAATGAAAACCTTGCCAGCATTGCGTTGGGTGAAGAAACAAAATCCTATGCCATTACCCCATTAGAAATAGGCACGCCGATTGGCCTATTAGTCTTAGCCTCTCATGATGCCCATCGCTTTTACCCGAACATGGGGTCTTTATTTGTCAAACGCATCAGCGAGCTTGTAAGCGCAGCACTCCGTCAGCATTTAGTTTAACGGGTATTAGGATAATGAAAGGCCACCTTGAATTACTTAGCAGCCTATCTTAATCACATCACTTTTGAGCGAGGCTTAAGCAAACTCACCCAAAATAATTATGCGCGTGATATCCAATACTTGCTTGAAACCACTGCTGAGAACGCTACTGCGCTGGATACATTAAAACCAGCGCATATACGCCAACTGATTGCCAAGCTGCATGGGCGTGGCCTTGGTGGCAAAAGTATCGCGCGTATGCTTTCAGCATGGCGTGGATTCTTTGATTACTTGGTGAAACAACACCATTTCAATAGCAATCCCTGTATTGGTATGCGCACACCCAAGTCCGCCAAAAAACTTCCCCAAGCACTATCTGCGGACCAAGCCGTACAATTAGTTGATATTAAAGAGGATGATTTATTAAGCTTACGTGACCATGCCATACTTGAGTTGTTCTACTCTTCTGGCTTACGTTTGGCAGAACTTGTCAGCCTTGATTTCAACACCTTAGACCTCGCGAACGGTACCATCACGGTCACAGGTAAGGGCAACAAAACTCGCATCGTGCCAGTTGGAAGCCATGCTGTGCAAGCTATTCAAACTTGGCTTAATGCACGAGTCGCCATTGCCCCGCCAGAACAAAAGGCTTTATTCATTACCAAACAAGGCAAACGCATTACACCGCGCGCTATTCAATACAGAATAAAAGGATGGGCAATTAAGCAAGGCATTAATAGCGATGTACACCCACACATGCTGCGCCACAGCTTTGCAAGCCATGTATTACAATCCAGCGGCGATTTGCGCGCTGTGCAAGAAATGCTAGGCCACGCCAACATCAGCACCACCCAAATTTATACGCATCTAGATTTTCACCACCTTGCTAAAGTGTATGACCAAGCACATCCACGCGCTAAAAAAACTTAATCGTTTATCCACAAACCAAGCATTGTTTTTTATCCGCCAGTAATGTGGCAGAATCAATCCTCAAAATTTTTAGTCACTCTCTTTAAGGAATTCTTATGGAACACCAATTACCTGCATTACCGTACGCTAAAAATGCTTTAGCGCCGCATATCTCAGAAGAAACTTTTGACTTTCATTATGGTAAGCATCATCAAACTTATGTGACCAATCTGAATAATTTGATCAAAGGCACAGAGTTTGAAAACAGCAGCCTTGAAGAAATCGTTAAAAAATCTTCAGCAGGCATCTACAACAACTCAGCACAAGTCTGGAATCACACTTTCTTTTGGAACTGCATGAAGCCTAACGGCGGCGGCGCACCAACTGGCGCTTTAGCTGATGCCATTAATGCAAAATGGGGTTCGTTTGATGAGTTCAAAAAAGCATTCCAAGCTTCCGCAGTCGGCAACTTTGGCTCTGGCTGGACATGGCTGGTAAAAAAATCTGATGGTTCAGTAGATATTGTTAACATGGGCCCAGCTGGCACTCCGCTGACCACTGGCGATCAAGCACTATTGACCATAGACGTATGGGAACATGCTTATTACATCGACTACCGTAATGCACGTGCAAAATTCGTAGAAGTATTTTTGGCTTCATTAGCCAACTGGGATTTTGCATCTGCAAATTTTAGCGCTTAATTCTAGCCTCTAAACTCAAGCCCAGTCTGCATCTGCACGCTGGGCTTTTGTACTTTAAGATCAACCCAAATGGATATTGCATTAAAAAACCAACTGCTTAAAGCCGTACAACTTGCCAAAGCTAATCATTGGGAAGATGCACATCACATCGTGCAAGATTACAGCGATACCACAGCGTGTTGGATACATGCGGTTCTCCATAAAATAGAGGGCGATGCAAGTAATAGCCGCTATTGGTATGCGCGTTGCCATGTAGCTTTTGAGGATTACACAGAGCCACTGCAAGAACTTGATGCTATTGAAGATTTTCTAATCTGATACAATCTCAACATGTTGCGCCGATATTTCGTTTATTTAACCGCTGTTCTGCTGTTTGTTTTAACACAGCAAGCTGCTGTCACGCACGAAATTTCTCATATCACCAACACCCAACAAAGCTCACAAAAACAAGAAAAAACCACGCACGAAAACTTCTGTGAAAAATGTATGAGCTATGGCGATATCTTTCATGGTATGGCTTCAAACGTTTTCAGCACGCACATCCCAGCATTTAGTTTTGAGCTAAACCAAGCATTCATTAGTCAACACGCATACGCATTTTTCAATGCCTACGCCGCACGCGCACCGCCACAAAACGCTTAAAAAAACTTACTTTTCAATCCCTAAATTCGCTTAATTAAGCTGGGGTTTAATAACTTTTTTAAGAGCATCTGTATGCAAGCAAGAAAAAAACTTGACCTAGTATTGCGCATCTTAAGTACTTATATCGCGACTATCCATATCAGCCATGCCGCAGAAATCAGCAGCATACAAGCCCCTGCTGTGCCAATCACTGAGAGCGCGCCTTCTGATGAGCAAGATAATTTGGTCATACCGATGGCGACTTTAAACGGACGAGCGCTTTCGATGCATCGTGAAAGCACTTTAGGCGAAACCCTCAAAGATATTCCAGGCCTAAGTTCCAGCTATTTTGGGCCGAATGCCTCTAGGCCCGTTATTCGTGGCATGGAGGGTGATCGTGTGCAAATCATGCAAAATGGCGTTGGTGTTTTAGATGCCTCATCACTGAGCCCTGACCATGCGGTTGGTGTTGATCCTTTAATTGCCGAACAAATAGATGTAATACGCGGCCCTGCAACGGTGCTTTATGGTGCAGGGGCGGTTGGTGGCGTGGTGAATGTGCTTGACCATCGCATTCCTAAAGAATCGCTCAATGGCATCATAGGCAGAGGCGAGGCTCGCCTAGGCGGCGCCGATAACGAACGTAGCGCGGCAGCGGTGATGGACCTAGGCAATGGCATATTTGCCCTTCATGTAGATGCTTACAAACGTGAAACAGACGACTTAAGCATCCCAAGTTCAGCGATTGAAAAATTAAAAAGTATTGATGGCGGCGTTCACATTAATAATGGAAAGCTAACAAACAGCGCCGCAGCCTCTGATGGCGGCGCGTTTGGCGCAGCGCTCACCTTGGATAAAGGATATCTTGGCTTCTCATTTGCCCGCAGCAACAGTTTTTACGGAACGGTGGCAGAGCCTGATGTGAAAATTGATATGCATAACGATCGTTTCGATTTTGCCTCTGAAATTAACGGCCTCAACACGGCAATTGAGCGCATAAAACTGAAGGTGGCTTATACCGATTACCAGCATCAAGAAATTAGTAATGGCGTCGTTGGCACCACCTTTTTGAATCATGGCATTGAAGGCAGCATAGAAGGCACACAGGAGCCAATTGGCAATCTCAAAGGCGTGATTGGCCTGCAAGTGCAAAACACCCGATTTCAAGCGCTAGGCGACGAAGCGTTTGTGCCTTCTTCACAGACTTTTAAACAGGGCTTTTATATATATGAAACGCTTGCGCTGGAAGCAATGAAATTAAGTGCTGGTGCGCGCATAGACCAAACTCAAGTCAGCTCGGCGGGTGGCGGGCGTTTTGGCGATGCGATCGCTTTAGATTTCACCCCACAAAACCTCTCAGCTGGGATGCTCTATCCTCTAAATAACCAGTGGAGCATCAGCACTAATCTGAGCCATACTGAACGCGCCCCAACGCAAAATGAACTGTTTGCTAACGGCGCCCATGTGGCAACGCATCAATATGAAATCGGCAACGATAAACTAGGCAAAGAAAACGCTAATGGCATAGATGCAGAGTTGCGCTGGAAAACCCCCAAAGACAGTTTTAGCATCAGTGCCTTTTATACCCGTTTTAACAATTTCATCACCTTATTTAACAGCAAGGATACTGATTCAGCTAGCGGCCTTAATATCGCTTATGTGCGCGGCGTTCCTGCCTCTTTTCGTGGCTTTGAAACCCAAGCAAAATTCCGCATTTATGAAAGTCATGGCGATTTAGACCTGAACCTTAAAGGTGATTACGTCCAAGCGCAGGATGAAAATACTGGCACTGCTTTACCGCGCATTGCCCCAATGCGCTTGGGAGCTGGTCTTAATTACAACTTAGGCGATTTCTCCTCAAGCTTAGACATTTTGTATGGATTTAAACAAAGCCGTGTTGCGATTAACGAGTTGCCAACGGATGGCTATACACTGCTTAACGCCACCATGAGTTACCGCTTAAAAACCGCCTTACATTTAGAGCTCTTCGCAAAAGCACGCAATTTACTAGATGAAGATATACGCGACCATAGCTCATTCTTAAAAGAAATCGCTCCTATGGGTGGACGCTCAGTTTTAATTGGCTTACGCGGCGAGTTTTAATTAAAAAGCACAAGGCATCAGGTGCAGATTAGCGAGCCTTGCGCTATCATTGAACACTATTCCAATTATTCAGAGAATCACATCAATGGCACGCACAATCAAATGTATTAAACTGGGCCGAGAAGCCGAAGGCATGGACTTTCCACCTTATCCAGGTCCACTTGGACTCAAGATTTTTGAGCAGGTTTCAAAAGAGGCTTGGGCTGCTTGGTTAAAACAGCAAACCATGTTGGTCAATGAAAACCGCTTAAACTTAGCTGATGCAGCGGCGCGTCAATACCTCAAAGAACAAACCGAAGCGTATTTTTTTGGTGATGGCGCTGATAAAGCCACTGGCTATGTGCCGCCAAAAAATTAAGCCATTAGCGCAATTCATTTTTTGTCATAAAATCGTCATGGTAGGCAATTACAGTCTAGGATTATTTTGTCGCACGTGATCAAATTGAACCCAGAATATTTCGTTAATCGTGAGTTGGGCTTATTAGCCTTTAATAAGCGTGTGCTTGCTCAAGCAGAAGATGAGCGCGTTCCCTTGTTGGAGCGACTTAAGTTTCTTTGTATCTTCAGTAGCAATATGGATGAGTTTTTTGAAGTCCGCGTTGCTGGCATTAAAGACCAGATTAAATACAACAATCAGCAAACAGGTCCAGACGGGCTCTTGCCCAAACAAGTGTATGCAAAAATCAGCGCTGAGGCACATATATTGGTCGCTCACCAATATAAAATTCTCAACGAAATCGTGCTACCAAAATTAGCGGATGAAAACATTCACTTTCTCCGCCGCACCAGTTGGAATGACGCGCAGCGGCTTTGGATACGCGACTTTTTCTTTAAAGAGTTGATGCCAATTTTGACCCCGATTGGGCTTGACCCTGCCCATCCCTTCCCGCGGGTATTGAATAAGAGTTTAAATTTTGCGGTTGAGCTAGAAGGCAAAGACGCTTTTGGTCGCAACTCTGGTATTGCTGTGGTTCAAGCGCCACGGGCCTTGCCTCGTGTTATTCGGTTGCCTAGCGAAATTGCCAATTGTGAATATGGTTTTGTATTTCTATCCTCCATTTTGCATGCCCATGTTAACGAACTGTTTTCAGGGATGACGGTAAAAGGCTGTTATCAATTCCGTGTCACGCGTGACAGCGAATTAACCTTAGACGATGAAGAAACAAAAGACTTACGCATTGCACTGCAAGGTGAGTTATCCCATCGTCAATTTGGAGATGGCGTTAGACTGGAAGTTGCCGACAACTGCCCTGCTGAAATGTCCAACTTTTTGCTAGGCCAGTTTGGGTTACATCAAGAAGACTTATATCAAGTCAACGGGATTGTAAACTTAGTGCGCTTGATGCAAATTCCAGACTTGGTGGATAAGCCAGCACTCAAATACCCGCCTTATACCGCCTCTAAAGCCAAAGAGTTGGTAAAAGAACCTGACGTTTTCAAGGCCATTCGCAAACAGGATTTTTTGGTTCATCATCCGTTTCAATCCTTTAATGCGGTGATTGATTTCATCAGCCAAGCCGCCGAAGACCCTAATGTATTAGCGATTAAACAAACTTTTTATCGCACCAGTGCTGATTCGACTTTGATGAAATCATTAATCGAAGCGGCTAAGCGAGGCAAAGAAGTGACTGTCATCGTTGAGCTTTTTGCACGCTTTGATGAAGAAGCCAATATTAACTGGGCCGCTAAGCTTGAAGATGCTGGCGCTCACGTGGTTTACGGTGTTGTCGGCCACAAAACCCATGCAAAAATGGCCATGGTTGTGCGCCGCGAAGATGGCGTATTGCGCCGTTATGTCCATCTGGCAACAGGTAATTACCACCAGCGCACAGCCAAACTCTACACAGACTTTGGCTTGTTCACTTGTAACGATCAAATATGTGCAGATGTAAATGACGTGTTTGCCCAGCTCACAGGTTTGGGTAAATCTAATAAGCTCAACCACCTATGGCAATCGCCATTTACCTTGCATAGCAATTTAATTAAAGCCATTAATAAAGAAACAGAGATTGCAAAATCAGGCAAAAAAGCACGCATCATCGCAAAAATGAACGCTTTGCTAGAAGCCGATGTAATTAGAGCCCTCTACGAAGCCTCCAATGCTGGGGTACAAATCGATTTACTAGTGCGTGGCGTTTGTGCGCTTAAGCCTGGGGTTTTAGGGGTTTCTGAAAACATCAGAGTGCGCTCTGTAGTTGGTCGCTACTTAGAACATACTCGTATCTTCTACTTCTTTAATGGAGGCGAGGAAAACGTTTATCTCTCAAGTGCAGATTGGATGTATCGCAACTTCTTTAAACGCATAGAAGTGTGCTTTCCTATCCTAGATGCAAAAGTGAAAAAACGGGTGATTCAAGAAGGCTTGGACATGTATCTAAAAGACAATATTAATGCTTGGGAAATGATGCCTGACAGCACTTATCAGTTGGCACACAAACGCGGAGTTCAAAGCTCAGCACAGCAATCATTGATGGCGTTGTACGGTCAAGACTTACCTGTGCAAGATGCCCCCAAAGCGCACTAAGCTAGCGACAGGGCAATATTGAGGTCTTTCCAATAAACGATTTCACTGGCTAACTCAGCATCCGTTAATGGATTCTTTGTTAGCCACCCCGGCTCAACATCCAAACCAAAACCTGCTTTATGCCAAGCCAAATTTAACTCTGGCGGTTTGATATCTAAACGGTTGCGATGAAATAACACGGCCAATCGGAAAATCATCGTTAATACAGTCAGGTCTTCTGAAAGCGCTGGCATGCCCATCTTAGTCAATGATCTGCGTTGCGCACGGACCAAAAATCCCAACATTTCTTGCTCCATTTTAGAGAAGCCAGGCATATCGGCATTTTCAATAATATAAGCTGAGTGCTTATGGTAGCCGCCGTGGGCAATCGACACCCCAATTTCGTGTAGCTTGGCTGCCCAAACCAAATACTGCTTAGCCACAGCAATATCCATGCTTAACTTATGCTGGATTTGTGACAGTAAAACCAAGGCCAAAGCCTGAACACGCTTCACTTGCTCTCTATCCACATGATAGCGGCGCATAAAACTATTCACTGTAGAATCTCGCGTATCTTCATGTTGCATACGCCCCAACAATTCGTAAAGCACACCCTCACGCAAAGCACTATTCGCCACCGTTAGCTTGTCGATATTCAAGCCTTCAAAAGCTGCCAGCATAATCGCCAAGCCGCCTGCAATCACGGCTGCACGGTCAGCACTTAATCCATTTAATTGGATTTTCTTTATTTCTTTTGATTTAATCAGCAATTGGCGCAGTTGATACAATCCATCAAGCGTCACCGTGCCATCCGTTAAGCCATTCAAGCGCAAAACCTCACCTAATGAACGCGCTGTGCCAGATGAACCAACAGCTTCTTGCCAATGTTTTGATTTAAAATTTTTGGAAATGCTTTGAATTTCGGTAGCAGCGGCAATTTGCGCACGTTCAAACGCTTGTTCTGTGATTTTTCCATCAGCAAAGTATTTGAGGCTATAACTCACACAGCCCATATACAGACTTTCCATCTCCAGCGGCTCCAAACCTTGACCGATAATAAACTCGGTTGAGCCGCCGCCAATATCAATCACTAAGCGTTTATATTCAGTTTTAGGGAGACTGTGGCTGACGCCGACAAAAATCATGCGCGCTTCTTCACGGCCCGCAATAATTTCAATTGGAAAACCAAGCGCATCTTGCGCGGCTTTTAGCAACTGAGGGGCATTTTTAGCAACGCGGAAGGTATTGGTAGCGACTGCACGCACGGCTTGTGGCGGAAGTCCGCGCAAACGCTCACCAAAGCGATTCAGGCAATCAATGGCACGGCTCAGCGCTTCATCACTTAGCACTCTATCGTCACTCAGCCCTGCGCCAAGCCTGACAACCTCACGCAAGGAGTCGTGAAAAATAAGATGGTCATCGACCACCCGTGCAAGTTGCAATCTAAAGCTGTTGGAGCCTAAATCAACTGCGGCAATTTCGGAGAAAGTTGGTTTACTATTGACCAAGACCAACCTTTACTTTTCTAACAAAAACACAACAATTATGGGGCGAGTGTTTCGCGTTCCATCTCAGCCACTGTGGTATGGCGAACGTCTTTACCTTTTACCATGTACACCACATATTCAGCGATGTTTTTAGCATGATCGCCAATACGCTCAATCGCTTTAGCCACAAACAACACTTCCAATGACATTGAAATAGTACGTGGGTCTTCTAACATAAAGGTAATCAATTGACGCATCGCTGCACGGAATTGCTCATCGACTTGCTCATCCTGACGCGCAACATCAACAGTTCTTGTAACATCCAAGCGAGCAAAAGCATCCAAAGAGGTACGCAACATTTCACGGACCAAAGTCACCATGGTTTTGATTTCGGTGAAACGTGGTTGGTACATGCGATCTGATTCATAAATCTTTTGCGCAACCCGTGCAATTTTTGTTGCTTCATCGCCGATACGCTCAAGGTCAGTAATCGTTTTAACCACCATCATAATCATACGTAAATCGCTAGCAGCAGGCTGGCGACGCGCAATGATATGGCTACAATCTTCATCCACTTGAACTTCTAAGGCATTGACGCGGTGATCAGCTTCCATCACCTCTTCAGCAAGCTTTGGATTGACACTGACCAAGGATTCCAAAGCATTGATAATTTGTTGCTCAACCAAGCCGCCCATTTGCAGCACTTTTGCGCGCACTGCTTCAAGTTCAGCATCGTACTGCTTGTAGGTGTGTTCAGTTTGCATGAGGGATGTCCTTATTAAAAATTAATAGCCAAAGCACGGAGTAAATACACTAGCTTAGCCTCTAATTGTGACAGTTTAATGTCATTTAGATGTATAAGTTTTTACGCCATTAGCCGTTGCCAACAAAAGTACATTGGCTGGACGTGCCGCAAATAAACCATTCGTCACCACGCCAACGATTTGGTTGATTTTAGCTTCCATTTCAATTGGATTGCTGATGGTTAAACCATGCACGTCCAAAATGACATTGCCGTTATCTGTCGTAAAATCGCGTAATTTTGGCTGACCGCCCAATTTGACCAACTCGCGCGCTACATAGCTGCGTGCCATTGGTAACACTTCAACGGGTAAGGGAAATTTACCCAATACTGGAACATACTTACTTTCATCGCAAATACAAATAAAACGCTTGGCACAAGCAGCAACGATTTTTTCGCGGGTAAGAGCGCCGCCGCCACCTTTGAGCATGTGTAGATGTTCGGTAATTTCATCAGCGCCATCCACATAAATTTCCATGCCATCGACAGCATTTAAATCAAAAACCTCAATGCCATGAGCGCGTAAACGCTCTGCGGTTGCTTCTGAACTAGCAACAGCGCCATCAATTTTTGATTTTACTTTGGCAAGCTCATCAATAAAGAAGTTAGCGGTAGAACCTGTACCCACGCCAATAATGCCGCCTTTTACATACTCGACTGCCGCTTTTGCGACTTGTTGTTTTAATTCGTCTTGCGTTGCCATGTTCTTTTATCCTTCAAATTGCATAATAAAATTCTTTAATGATGCGTTTTCTTTATAATTACAAGCTACCCTCAATCATACACTTTGCAAGACTGAATGAAAAACGACTACTTAGAAAAAATTCGTAACGCCCGTGTTTATGACGTTGCCAAGAAAACACCGCTTGAATATCAACCGATATTATCAGCGCGGCTGGACAATCGCGTACTGCTAAAACGCGAAGATATGCAACCTGTGTTTTCTTTTAAGATTCGCGGCGCCTACAACATGATGGCTCATTTATCTAAAGAAGCATTGGCGCGTGGCGTGATTGCTGCCTCGGCTGGCAACCATGCGCAAGGCGTTGCCTTATCTGCACAAAAACTAGGCTGTCGTGCCGTCATTGTGATGCCAACCACCACCCCGCAAATTAAAGTGAATGCGGTTAAAAGCCGAGGCGGTGAAGTCGTACTATTTGGTGACTCTTATTCAGACGCTTACTTACATGCGCTAGAGTTAGAAAAATCTGAAGGACTTACCTTTGTTCACCCTTATGATGACCCTGAAGTCATTGCTGGACAAGGCACGATTGCGATGGAAATACTCAATGAACACCCAGAGCCTATCGAAGCCATATTCTGCTGCGTAGGCGGCGGCGGCTTGCTGGCAGGCATTGCGGCTTATGTCAAAGCCTTGCGCCCAGAAATCAAAGTGATCGGGGTTGAAGCAAACGATGCTGACGCGATGACTCAATCACTCAAGGCTGGGAAACGAGTGATGTTAGACCAAGTAGGCTTATTTGCTGATGGTGCGGCTGTTAAACAAGTAGGTGAGCATACTTTCAAGCTTTGCCAAGACTACGTTGATGAAATGATCTTGGTTGATAACGATGCCATTTGCGCTGCGATTAAAGATGTGTTTGAAGACACCCGCTCTATTTTAGAGCCCGCAGGTGCTTTAGCCGCTGCTGGGATGAAAGCTTATATTAATCGCAACAATGTACACGGCAAAACCATGATAGGCATTGCCTCTGGCGCCAATATGAATTTTGACCGCTTACGCTTTGTAGCGGAGCGTGCCGAGATAGGCGAAAAACGTGAAGCTGTGTTGGCGGTGACTATTCCTGAGCAACCAGGCTCATTCAAAAAATTCTGCCGCTTATTAAGCGGACGTAGCATTACTGAATTTAATTATCGTTACTCAGACCCACAATCTGCCCATATTTTTGTGGGTATCGCGATTAACGATCAGCATGCACCAACACAATTAGTCGAGATGCTAAAAGCTAATGGCTTGCCTGCGCTGGATTTGAGTGAAAACGAAGTGGCGAAATTGCATTTACGCCATTTGGTGGGTGGGCACGCGCCACAAGCCACTAACGAAGTGATTTATCGGTTTGAATTTCCAGAAAAACCAGGTGCGCTGATGAACTTCCTCGACACCATGGGACACGATTGGAATATCAGCTTATTCCATTACCGCAACCATGGCGCGGATTACGGTCGGGTATTAGTAGGTATGCAAGTGCCGCCTAACGATCGCCTTGCCTTTAAAACCTTTTTAGACCAGCTAGGCTACCCCTATTGGGATGAGAGCAGCAACCCTGCTTACAAGCTGTTTTTGGGATAAATTCCCGACTGCTTGTTTGATAGAACCTAATCGCAAAACAACTGACTAAAAAAAGCATATTGAATATTGGAGATGGACTACATGAAACACCTTACACTGCTTTTAGCAGCGCTTATTTGCTCAGCCACCAGCTACGCTGGCGAAAAAGGCAATGCCTATGTCTCAAATCAAGATGGCGGTGTAACCGTGATTGATTTGGATCGCATGGAAGCCGTTAGCAATATTGATATTCAGGCCAAAAGCCCACGTGGCATTGCCGTCACGCCAGACGGGAAATATCTGATTACCGCCAATAAAGACGACGATAATATTTCCGTTATTGATAGAGTCAGCGGTCAACTAATTCGGCATATCGCCGTTGGCAAAAACCCTGAGTTTGTTCGCGTTTACAAAAACTTGGTTTTTGTTTCCACCGAACCGAGTTCAAAAGGCGGCCCACCACCAAAACCAGGTGAAGCAGTTAAAGAAGATAGCGATGATGACAAAGTGCCCGCCATTATTGCTGTGGTAGATCTGAACAAAGGCAAAAAAGTCAGACAAATTGTCGGTGGCCCAGAAACTGAAGGCGTTGAGTTTTCAAAAGACGGTAAAAAAATCATCATCACCAATGAAGCCGATAACACCATCACTATTCACAATTTTGCGACAGGCAAATTACTTAAAACCATCTCAACTAAAGAGTTTGGCGACCGTCCACGTGGAGTGAAGGTTTCGCCTGACGGCACTTATTACGTCGTCACTTTGGAGTACGGCAATAAATTTATGGTGTTAGACAAAAGCTTTAAAGTCACTCGCACTGTAGATACAGGCCTAGCGCCTTATGGTGTCTCATTTGACCGTAAAGGCGAGCGCATTTTTATTGCTTCATCTAAAGAAAAAGCCCTGCAAGTATATGATGCAAAAACTTTTGAAAAAATCAAAGATATCAGCACTGGCAACCGTTGCTGGCATTTTAGTTTCACCCCTGATGACAAACAGATTTTGCTCGCCTGTGGTAAATCTCAAGCGCTCATGGTGATAGATACTGAGTCGCTGGAAAAAACCAAAGAGATTAGCGGTACCGAGATGCCTTGGGGCGTGGTGACTTATCCTAAATCTATGGGTAGTTTAGATCAGCCTTAAATAACATTAAGCGTGTTCCCCATTAAAAAAGCCCTGACTTTCAGGGCTTTTTTAATGCTTGCTAGGCCAAGAGCGCCATAATCGTTTGCCAATCTCTGGGGTCAACTGGGGTGATTGAGAGTCGATTGCCGCGTTGTAAAATTCTGAGATTTTGCAGTGCTGGATTTTCGCGCATTTCTTTCAAACTAAGCAGCCTAGTCTTGCGCACTAATTTGACGTCCACATTAAACCATCGTGGGGTTTCTGGTGTTGCTTTGGGATCAAAATACTTATGGTCTTTAATAAACTGTAATCGATCTGGGTAGGCCGTGGTTGAGACCTCAGCAATACCAGCGATACCCGGCTGGTCGCAGTTGGAGTGATAAAATAAAACACCATCTCCCACTTGCATTTGGTCGCGCATAAAATTGCGCGCTTGGTAATTGCGCACACCATACCAATCAACTGTTTGATTTGGAAATGATGCCAAATCATCAATAGAAACATCGGCAGGCTCTGATTTCATCAACCAATAACGCATTTTTATTCCTTATGATTTCCAATATGCGCTTATCATAACTCGACTTAACCGATAAAGATGAGAAGCACGATGGCAAAAAATGTATTGGGGACATCCTTGCAAGTTTGTAGCCTAGATCCAATCACTGGATTTACGAGAACAGGATGTTGTGAAACTGGGCCTCAGGATGCTGGCAGTCACACAATTTGTGCACAAGTCACAGAGGAATTTTTAATTTTTTCTGCTACCCAGGGCAATGATCTAAGCACGCCTCGTCCAGAATATGGATTTGAAGGACTACAACCAGGAGATCGGTGGTGCTTATGTGCATCACGCTGGCTTGAAGCTGCGGAAGCTGGATTTGCACCGCCCGTTGTTTTGGAAGCGACACATGAGAAATGCTTAGAAAAAGTTAGCATTGCTGATCTCAAATATCACGAACTGAGATAAATAAGGGAGTTCCCCACTGCATGTAGCCTAGGCTAGCATCCTGAACCAAAAAGGCTCAAGTGGTAACCATCTAAAGCGCATTAGGCTCAACCGCAGTGGATCGAGCTCACAGCAACTTGAATAACAGAGACCTATGCTAGAAACTAGTTCAAGGAATATATAACCTAAACCACACCGCGGGGAACAAAAGTAACTGGTAATATAAAAAACGCGCGAGAAATCGATTTAAAACAATTTATCTTGCTCTGCAATCGCACTATCAACCATGGTCTGCATACGCGCAATCTTAGATTTCATGCCGCCGATGTCGACACCACCTGTGCGCGTTGTTAATAGTTCATGTGCTAAATTCAGTGCCGCCATCATGGCGATACGTTCAGCGCCAACTACTTTGCCCGCATCACGAATATCGCACATTTTTTTATCAAGATAACTCACTGCTGTTAGTAAACCTTCACGCTCTTCTGGTGGGCAAGCAACCGTAAACTCTCGCCCCATAATGCTGATTTCAACACCCTTAATATCACTCATAAAGCATCCTCTGGCAAGCGATTAATGATGTTTTCGATGCGCATTTGTGCCTGCTGCATACGCGCTTGAAGTTGGCGTTCAGCATCTTGGGCAATAGCCAGCATTTGTCTCAACTCGAAATTGTCTTGACGCATTGATTGGCACAACTGCACCAGTTGTGAAATCTTTTCTTCCAAAGCTTTTAAATCAGCATCCATCCCTGCACTATAATTGTAAATTCCTTATGAAGTCAACTTCTAAGCGATTACTTTAAAAGCTTTACTGCACCTTGTTGCCAGTCGATTTTTTAAATTTTTAAGCCCCTCTAATTAAAATCCAATATAATGCTAGTAAGTTGATAGGTGCCCGCGTTGCTTTTCGGCAACAAAGGTGAAACTGGGAAATAGGTGCGTTTTTGGATTTTTATTTGAAAACAATGCCTATGCTGCCCCCGCAACGGTAAGTGATTGTAGATTTGCATCATGCCACTGAACAAATAAAGTTTGGGAAGGCGCAAATCGTATCCTCACAAGCCCGGAGACCGGCCTAAACAACCTAAGTATGGAAATGCCGCGGGGTGACGGTTTCTGTTGTATTAAATCCGACTAGATTAATACCACTACAATCTCTTTTGTCTCATCGAGTCATACACTCGGCATTTTCATTTTTAATATCGGCGCACGGGGACGTACGCCTTTACTAGGGAATGATAATGAAAAAAACCACGATTGCAGGCCTCATAGGCTTGCTGTTCAATACACCAACTTTCGCCACAGAAACCACCATAGATGCTGACAACGTCATTGTGACAACGGCTCGTGTCCATGAAGATATTCAAAATATCCCCGCTAATATCCAAGTGATAAGACGTGAAGATATTCAAGAAATTAACGCTATCTCAATCCCACAAGTGCTTACACAATTGGGCGGTTTAAATGTTACAGGTACGGCACTTGGTCAATTCAACCGAGGGGCAACCGTTGATATCGGCGGTTACGGCGCAACAGGTGGTAGCACAACCTTAGTGTTAGTCAATGGACAAAGAATTAGTCCAATAGACTCAGCCGCTGTCCCGTGGGAGATTATTCCCATTGCTTCTATTGATCGAATCGAAATTATTAAAGGTAGCGCAGGAGTGCAATACGGTGATCGCGCAGTTGGCGGGGTGATTAACATCGTCACTAATGAAAGCCAACAGTCTATTAATCAAGCATCCGCGACGGTTGGTAGTTTTGGCAGCAGAGGCGTCAGTGCAATTCTTCAAAACAAAATTGATGACACGCTTTTTAAAGTCTCGGCTAATGCCAATCACTCGGATGGCTGGAGACAAAATACAGCATCAGATCAATACTCAGTGGATGCGCGCATCACTCAATTCTTTGATAAAAATTCTGCCTATGTCGAGGTGTTTGGAAACCACAATAAAAACGAAACCCCTGGTGCAGTCATAGCCCCTATCGGCCAAGGCAATCCGCAGTCTGTTAAATGTGATATTTACAGCTGTTTTATAGGCGCCTATAACAAATACGACAACTATGGGCTGGCATTCGGCACGAACTACGAATTAACAGAACGGGTGAAGTTCGAGGGCGATTTTTCTTACAAAAATACAAAATCTGAATTTTTCAAGGATGGTGACAATCAAAGCGACCCTTCGAGCGTCGACTATGCGCTCTACACTATCCCTCATTACTACCCTTATAGCGCTAACTACAATCGATGGCGCATAGATTTCTCACCACGTCTAAAAATAGACTTAGCCAAGTTAGGTCAATTAGTGCTTGGTTACGACTATGGCCGGGCTGCTGGCTCACAAAGCGATGCAAGTTTAATGACTGGATATAGCTCATTCTCTAATTCAAGCGCTTCTTTAGTTGATAATTCTTTTTACTTAAATCATCGTTTACCAATACAAGAAAACCTAGATCTCATTGCTGGCTTTAGAAGACAAATTGAGAACATTACTGCGAATGATGGCTCTCACGACGATTACGGCGCTAGCGCATTCAGTGCACAAAAAACGACTGCTGCGAATGCTTGGGAATTAGGACTTAACTACAGATTCTCAAGCTCTGAGAAGGTGTATGTTAAATATGGACAGTCATTCCGTTTCCCAAACTTAGACGAGTTTTGGGGATACAACGGATATGCACGTACATTTTTCGGAGGCATTATCAATCCACAAACCGATCGCACGGCTGAAGTTGGCTCAGAGTTTGTGCTGGGCAATACAAAATTCACGACATCGCTCTTCCACACGAAAACAGAAGATGAAATTCGATATCAGGTCGCCACTGGAAAAAATATCAATGACGCCAATATTGTTGAAAGAAACGGCCTTTATTTGAGTACTGTCTCTGCTTTTACAGAGCGACTGAGTTTCTATACAAACGCTAAGTTACAAGAGGCTGTTTATACCTCTGGTCCTTATAATGGAAAATCATTCGATCTCGTTCCTCACTTGCTGGTCAACGCAAGACTGAACTATAAGTTAGATAATGATTGGTCTTTAGGTTTAGTGTCTAACTATGTGGGCAGCCAATATTACGATGGTGCGAACGATAAAGGTGCTTACACAAAAATGCCTTCTTATATCTTGACGGATTTATACGTAGGCAAGAAAATCGACCATTGGGATTTAAGATTAGCTGTTAAAAACATCGCCAATGAACACTATGCAAGCTACGGCGGCTATCAAAATAAAAACAATTCGAGTTTTTATGCTGGCTATTATTACTATCCTAACGACCCAAGGTCAGTATTTGCTTCTCTAAGCTATAATTTTTGATGAAAAGCCGCATTAGAAGTTACAATACAATTAATTATCAATGGAGTTTGTTATGTCTTCAAAAATACAAAATTCAACGCTGACTGGGATTGCGCTCATCGCGTTAATTTTACTCACGCGTAGCAGTCATTTCGGCACGCACGCTCTTTTGCCTGATGCTACCTTAGCCGCGCTTTTCTTAACGGGTATGTTGATGCAAAAAGTGCGTTGGTTAGCGATAGCGATTGTCGTGGCTTTTGCGGTGGATTTTTACGCTGTGGGCTTTGCTGGCGTTTCAGATTACTGCATGTCATTGGGCTACTGGGGTTTAATCCCCACTTATGCCATGGTATGGGGGGCGGGCCGTTTACTAGCCAAGCAAGCGCAGCCATTTGCGTTACAAAGCTTTGTTGCTACTGCATGGCTGGTGACTAGTTTGGCCTTTGTAGTATCCAATGCTTTTTGGTATGCGTTTTCAGACAAGGTCAGCACCTTAAGCATTGCTGAGTTTTCTCAAGGCGTGGCTCAGTATTACACGCCTTACCTCAGCTATACCATGTTCTATTTAGCGCTTGCTTGGGTTGCACGAGTAGCATTGCTTAAATTATCCATGGCACAAAACAAAGTCGCTTAACGATTTACAAAACCAAGTTGCGTGACCCCATCAATGCTTGATATGTGGGTCACGCTACCGTAGTCCACATCCACACGCGAAGCCTCTCGCAAAGGCAAATTCAATACTTCAGTCACCAAAGCACGAATGACCCCTGCATGTGTAAAAACAAGCACTTGTTCGGATTTTTGCTGCTCAATCAGCTCTGCTAAAAATGCAGACGCTCGTTGATGTAAATCGAAATAGGATTCGCCATTAGGAGGCGCATGTTGAACATGTGCATCTGTCCACTCCCCCACCAAGCCCTGCGGAATATCCTGCCAGCGCTTTAATTCCCAATCACCAAAATTAAGCTCTAACAAGCGTTCATCAGTGAGCACAGGGCAAAAGCTAAAATGCTCAGCCGTTTTGTGAGCGAGTCTTAGGCAACGTTGCAGTGGACTGCTAAATACTAAGGGCCCATCTAAATGCGCGAGTTTGGGTTTTAATAAAGCCCACTCAGCATCAAAGCTAGGCGCTAGCCCTAGGTCAGCTTGACCGTAACACACGCCGGACAAAACATCTGGCGTGGTATGACGTACTAAATATACATCCATTCAATTTAAATCCGTGATTAGATGACACTTGATATTGCACAAGCAGTTTATTGTGCAGCCGATTTTCGAATAAGCTTGATCGCAAAAGAAAGGGTGTATAGCAATAGCAAACATCCCACAAAATCTCCAGTAAACATGCCAACTGTATCCAGCAAGGGCTGTTCGCTCATCTCCATAAAATAGAAGTAAATGTTATGACAAATGCCACTGAACAAAGCCGAAGCTAAACTTAAGGTGAGGAGTTGTGGTGCAGATAAACTACTCAATAAATCATCTATCTTCAAAAAATACTTGGTCAGACTTAGCGAAATATAAGGGTTAATTGCAGAAATCAGACTTAACACCAGCGATGTTGACAGGCCAATTCCAAGACTCGCGCCAGTTAACAAGGCGCCAATAAAAAGCCCAATGACTGCAATTTCACCAAACAGCAAGATAGCTACCATTCTCAAGCCTGCTGGTAAGAAGATCCAACTAATAAAATGCGTCTGTTTAAAATAATAAAACATGCTCATATTCATCTTAAACAGCAGAAGCCAAGCAACTGCGACCCCCACCACGCAAGCAAGAGATTTCATTAATGCTATCTTTTATTTTGCAGCTTCAGACATAAACTTGCCCAAACGAGCAAAATATCTATCAGTCTGTTTAGTTGATGAGACATACTTCACTCGGTTATCCATATCATCAATCACCAATTCAAGATAACCCTTTTGGCGCAATCTTTTTAAATATCTGAAGATGGTTGAAGTGGATATTTCACCAGTCATATTCATCGCCTCAACCACGGTGACTTGCTGCTTATTTGACCAATACACACTAAGTAAATTTAATATCCTTTTTTCTACGGCATCAAGTTTAGGTGAGTCCGATAACTTTTCTGCTGCAATCGCAAGGTTTATAAATTTTTGATACGTGTCTTTAAAACCTGACATCATCCACTCCTCAATTAACATTATTTAAATCATCATTAATTTCTTATTATTGTTCTTAATAACGCTTAAATCGGATGATAAGAATACAAGGAAATGAAATTAATACAATAAATATGTTAAACAATGTTTTATGCCATAGCCACTGCTCTTTTTGAGGTGCTATCTGGCAAATAAAACTGCGTCAGACTAGATTAAATCAAACGCTCAAAACCAGCATCTCTCAAAACTTTGGCAACGGATTCATTTGAAGTTTGGATAAGCCTGTTTTGCAAA